>JBGSWN010000212.1:0-2923 GCA_041752395.1 Saprospiraceae bacterium
ACATACTCGCCTTTGATGCCGATGCGCTGCTCTTCCATGTTCGGCGTTTGCAGTGTAGCTGCATCGGAAGCCAACATGACGGAGTTGTCGAAACGCAAAGTAGCCGTTGCCCGTAGGCTCGTGAACACATCGAGCGGGTAGCGCAACTGGTATTGCGTCAGGAAGATACGGTTGTCATATTTGATGGGCGGCGGCGTGTTATCGAGGGTGAAACGCAGACGGCGGTAGTACACGGCATAGCGTTTGTCGAGGCGTTTCTTTTTGTCGTTGTAAAGCAGGAAATATTCCGCACCGTTGAAGGAAGTGGGGATTTTTACACCTCCCTCAAACTCGTAATCTTCGAGCAAATCCTTGAAATTGGCCTTGAGCAAAATGCCCGGCGGCGGGTAGCCGAAGTCTTGTGGCACGCCAGAATAGGAGTTCAATCCATCGAAAAGTACGCCGTTGTCAAGCTGCGTGGTCACGTAGTCCGTGCGGAATTTGAGGCGGTAGGGGATGATTCGGCTGGGCCGAAATTCTTGTAGTTTTTGCCGAAGGGCCGCCGTTTGCTCATCAGAAACATAAACCAGTGGTTGCACTTTTTCTGGCGCTACTTCCTGTTCATCAATTTCCTTTTTCGGGGCTGGCGTGGTGCGGATAGGCACTTCAGCATCGTCGAACTCGCTCTGGAACAAGTAGTTGTCGAGGTCAATTTTACCCGTGTCCTGTTTTTCCTTCGGCAATTTTTTGACGTCAATCGGTTCGGTGCCCGCTGGCTCCAATACGGTCGTCTTTGGTGGCTCTACCTTCCCCGGTTTTGGTTTTCCCACCACTTGCACCCGTTGTTTTTGGTGGTTGCTCAAGCTGGGGTTTGCCACGGCTTCGGGCTGCATTTCATCCAAAAAAACATGAAGCCGCCCTTCTCGGTACAGCATCTCCACGTAGCGATTAGAACGGCGGGCCTTGCTCTGTTCTACGATATTGCGGTCCAGGTTAGAGGTGAAATGGGTCACTGACCGCTGCTTGAAAATGGTATCCGTCCAAACAGAATCCACCTCCGCAAGCGCCACACTGTCGAGCACATTGGCCATGATGGAGTCAGCGTGGAAGCGCAGTATGATTCCGTCCTGAAAACGAACGACGTTTTCAAAATGGTGGATATAATCTTCGAGGTAGCCTGTTTTGCGATTGAAAACACCCGTTTCATCTGAAATAAACCCGAAATAAGTGGAATCAATGGCCACAGGTTGTCGCTCGTTGGCGAACGGGGTCCGGGTCACTTGAACCAGATTGCCCTTGGTTGTAAAGCTGATGGAATCGAGGTTGAGGTAAAAAATATCGAAGCGCTGGATGGGCAGTACCGAATCGAGGACGACGATGGAATTTAGCGAATCGGGGCGGTTGGAGGCGAAGAGGATGCCACGTTGGCCATGCACCTGCACGAAGCTGGCATCGAGGTCGTCCCAAACATCGGTGGTCAGGCGCTGCGCTTGGCGGGTTTGTGTGAAATAAAGGAACAAATCCGACTGTCCACGTACCGCTGCGGAAAGCACGAGGTCGTTCGGCCCAACGAAGTCCATGCTGTAAATCCGCTGGAATTGCGTGGACATGTCCTCTGTGGTTTTATCTTTCGATAAAACATTGTACCTCAGCAACTTAACGACATCTCGCTTTTCGTAAATTATGGCCAATTCCTGATTCGTAGGGCTCCAAGCTAGCAGCGGGTAATTGTAGTCGGTAGCTTGAATGGCATTGCGGGAGCCACTTTTGAAAATCAACTTCCGATCGCCCGTGGCGAGGTCTTGCATCCAGACACAGGCTTTGCCAATCTCGTTGCTCACGTAGGCGATTTTGAGGCCGTCCGGGCTGATTTTCAACTGGCTGATGGGCAGATTTTTCTTGTTTTTGATGACGATTTCCTTCCCCGTTGGTTTCCCAAATTCCTTGGATTCGGCTTCATACCGCTTTTGAAAAGTATTGTACCAAGCCTCTGTAGTCTTGAAATACGTATTGCCGAGCACGTACAAAAATCCGCTCTCGATGCTGCGGTTGATGCGGGTTAAATAAAGCAAGTTGGATACTGTGGATTTCCCGTAATGCTCGCTGATATAGTACCAAAGCGCATGGCCCGCCAGCTTAGGTTCGGCTTCTGCCATCGCCTCAAAATCTTCGTATTTTCCAGAAAGAAAAAGGTCTCGCAACTGGTTGTCCAAATCCGTGCTCCAATCTTCACCAACGTATGAAATCAGGCCATCCTTGAACCATTCCGGCAGGTTCATCATCACCGCATTTTGCACTATTTCCTGCAAATTTGAACCGAAAAGCATGGCATTCAGGTAAACCGATGCGACGCCCTCCCGCACTTGGCGGCGCAGGTCGTTGTGGTCGCCGTTGAAGTAAACGAACATCTTGTTGCCCACGATTTTCGTCTGGCCGCCAGAATTCACGAAGGCTTCCTCGCTGCCGATATTGCTCTGCTTCAGGTCGGTGAGGTCGGTATAGACGATGATTTCGATTTTATCATTCATCCGGTGCTCCAATATGCCCTGAATTTCATAGAAATCGTACTCGGCCATCTGCACCACGGCTTGCCCGATGAGTCGTCCCTCGCCGTACCAGTAGGTGATGAAGTTGCGGCTTTCATACTGCGACCACTCGGCGAAGTCGTTGTTGAACTGCACTCGGTTTTTGCCAAACTCAGTTTGGGTCGTTTGACCAAAAGCCGTTGTCGAGGCAAGGGTCAGGAGGAGGAGAAATGGGTAAAATATTCGCATGGAGCAAGTAAAATATTGGTCGAAAAAAGAAAACGGCGCAATGGGCACATTGTTTTAAACGCAATTGGCGGCGTTAGCATGTGCTTTTTCACAAAAAACTCAAAGAAAATTTTGAGCCGGATTTTGGTCAAAAGGGAGACTACCAAATTACTAACTTCGCCGCCGATTGT
>JBGSWN010000213.1:0-5187 GCA_041752395.1 Saprospiraceae bacterium
TTTTTGCTCCAAAATATAGCGGTACGAACGGCTCAACTGCTCGATGAACTGCTCCGATAGATTGGCGTCCACATGCACCAACGACGACAGAATACTCAGGCTATTGAACAAAAAATGGGGGTTCACCTGCGAGCGCAGCAGTGCAATTTCGCTGATTAATTGCTGTTTTTCCAACTCATCAGAATGGGCTTGCAACTGCTGCGAACGCCGTTGAAAATAGAGCATACGCCCCAAAAACGCCAAGGCAATTGCAAGTACCACCAACCCGACCACCGCCAGCACCGCCATCGTCCGGTCTTTCCGGCGGATGGTTTTTTGGTGACCCATTTCAAGCTCGAACCGCTCTTTTTCCCGGTGCAAGCTATCGGCGACGGTTTGCCGCTCGATTTCCATTTGCTTCAGTTTTTCCGCCGTTTCGTTTTGCTGTAGGCTGTCTTTCGCAATGGTCTGTTGCTCTAAATAAAACAGCGCTTGTTTGAAATTGCCCAGTCCTTGGTGAGCAAGGTAAAGGCAGTGGCATGCCTCTACTTCCTTCGTGTTGGGGCTGCCCATTTCATGGGCAATTTTCAGCGCATCGCCACATAGTTTTATGGCCGAAGCGTAGCGCTTTTGCTGAATCCAGAGTTCGCCCATGCCATTGTAAGCATCGGCCAGCCCTTCCTGGTCGCCCATTTGCCGAAAAACCGCTACCACTCGCTCGTAGTCGGCCATTGCTTCGCCATATCTTCCCAGCTCGCCAAGTATGACGGCCCGATTGAACAAGGCGCTGGCCGCACTGTGCTTATCGCCCAGTTTTTCCAGCGAGGCGTATGATTTTTCGGTAAAAACCAGCGATTTTTCCAAGTCGTTTTTATCGAGATAAACCGCAGATAAATTGCCATACACAAGGGACAAACCACGCTCATTATTTAAATCCTCATATAATACACGGGCTTTTTCCAAATACTCCAAGCCTTTGTCTATATCCCCATTGTCGTCATAATAAATAATTGCGATGCTGACATAGCTATCGGCTTCCCTTTTCCGGTCACCCGTTTCCTCAGCCAATTGCAATGATTTTGTGATGCAATCAATGGCTTTGGGGAAATTGCTTTGCAGGCGAAAGAGGTCGCCCATATTCCCATAAACCGCTGACATTAACCTCCTATCGCCAGCCGCTTCGGACAAGGCAAGGCTTTGTTCATAATGCTGCAATGCTTTGGCGTAATCGCTTTGAAAGCGGTAAGAAAGACCGATATTATTGAGCGCCTTTGCCTCCCATAGTGGCAATTTTTTCTCACGGGCAAAAGCCAGTTGCAGTTCTGAAATCGCCTTGGCGGAATCGGGGGCATTGTGGGTGAACCCATACGCCAATTCCTGAACTGCCGCCAAACGGGTGGTGTCAGGCAGAGCCGCATTTTGCCAAACCTCCCAAAGACTGTCCCTGTTTGCTTGCGCAAAAACGGCTTGGCACAGTGGCAAAATGGCAATTAATATGGCGTATCGTTTTTTCATCTACCCGTTTTTGTTTTTTCAAAACTACGGCAACAACGGCACTTTTACCACAAAATCCGACTCCGTTTCACCTGCCCAAACGGGCTGGTCGGTGAGCAGGGCATAGCGGTTGATGATGTTTTGCAGGCCCATGCCCGTGGAGGTCGGCTTGTCGCCCCGTGGCCGGAAATTGTTGCGAACCACCAAGTTTCCAGCCTCCTGTTCGATGGTGATTTGGAGCGGCTCCGTTTCGGACATCCGGTTGTGTTTCACGGCATTTTCCACCAGTAATTGCAGGGTCAATGGCGGTATTTTGCTCGTTGCCACCGTTTCTTCGTTTAATAAGATATTGACCTCAAATTTTTGCTCAAACCGGGTTCGCAACAAAAAAGTATAGGATTTCAGAAAGTCCAATTCGGTTGCCAGAGGCACCAAATCGGTTTCCCGCTGCTCCAAAATATAGCGGTAAGCTTTCGACAATCGGTCAATGAACTGCTCGGACAGGTCGGGGTCTTTTTTAACCAATGAAGATAAGATGCTCAGGCTGTTGAACAAAAAATGGGGGTTTACCTGGTTCTTGAGCGCACTGAATTGCGACAGCAAGTATTCCTTTTCCAGTTGTTCCGCCTTCAGTCGAATTTCTTCCATATTGTCCATGATATGACGGTTTGCGATGAGGGTATATACGCAAAGTGAAAGCGTGGCGAATTGCCCATACACCGCTCGGTTGGCATGGGACAGGTCGCCAATCGGGTATTCCATTTTGAGGACACCGTAAAAAAGCCATTCAGTAAATTGCAGCACCAATGCTATGGCCGTCATGCTGACCATGAAAAACAGGGTGCCCGCCATTAAATTGAACCAAAATGCACTCAACCGACCAAACCAACCAAGCAGGTGGTTGCGCAGCCATTCGGCCAGGCAAATCCAGCCAAAAGTGACCACCGTGCTGATGATGAACTGTACGATGAAATCGGGGAAAATCCGGGCCAATATGCCATCCCATGTCCGGTCGTCGGTGTTGACGTAGATGCCCAGCGGCAGGTACACCAACATGAGCCCCATCGACATGAGCCATTTATGCCGTGTAGCGATTTTATTCATACGCCCTTGGTTTTTCAGTTTCCCCAGTTTTGCGCAGCAAGGGTACATGCACGGTCCAGTGCGTCCCGTCGAAAACTTCCCGCACTTGGTGCTTGCCGTTGCCGAGCATCCGGTAGCAGTTTTCAAAAACGCCCCAGTCGCTGTCGCCAATGGTGTGGTCGGGTACTTGGCGGGGTTGGTGGTTGTTTTTGACCTGCAACTCGCCGTCCACCATCCGCACCTCCATCACGATGGGCGATTTGATGGATAGCTGGTTGTTTTTTAAAACCCGGTCAATCAGCACCTGAAAGGTGAGCGGCACCAGCTCTGCGCCATCGGGCAGCGGGTCGGGCAGTTCCGTGGCGATTTGGATTTTCTCGCCAAACCGGGTTTTCAGCAAAAAGGAATACGCTTTCAAAAAGTCCAACTCGACTTGCAACGGCACGGTTTGCTGGTTGCTGTGTTCCAACATATAGCGGTAGGCTTTTGACAACCGGTCAATGAACTGCTCCGATTTTTCAGGTTCCACCTGCACCAACGACGAAAGCGTGCTTAGGCTGTTGAACAAAAAATGCGGGTTTACTTTGCTGCGCAACAGGCTGTATTGTGAAGCTATGCTTTCTTTTTTTGCCTTTTCGGCCCGAAAGGAAACCTCGCCCATGCGTTGCACAATGCGGCGGTTGGTCAGTAAGTAGTACACGAACAGCGACATGATGACATAAGCCGCATAGTTGAAACGCATGGACATTTGGTCGTACTCGTTTTGTCCGAAAACGGAGGTATCGGGGTTCTCCAACACCTGTGTCTGCAGCCAATAAATGAGCAACATACCGTAGCGGTTGATGGCGAGATTCGCCAGCGAAAAAACGACCAAAGCGAGCAGGTTGGGCAATATCCCGCCTTTGCTGATGATTTCCTCGCCGATCCAGTGCTCAAAAAGCCTATGAATCCATTTTGCCAAGTACAGCCAGCCGAAGATTATCAAGGCACCGACAACGTATTCCGACAGCAATATCGGCAACAGCCTGCCAAAAATGGCCGACAATTCCCGGTCTGCCCCATTTAAGTTCACGTACAATATCACCGTGAAAAAAAAGGCATTCAACCCGAAAGCAAGTAGGATTTTGTCCTTGATGGAAAATTGCAGGGCATCCGTTGTTTTCATGGGATGAAAATACGACAAAAACCATTTTTTGCTAAAATCCGCAGCGATGAATGACGAATCGGGCTGGATGAATGGCGAAGTTGGGCGGATGGGTTTTTTAGCCAATTTATTCCAGCAGCGTCACCAACACGCACATTTTCCCAGTGTAAATCATTGATGTACATCCACTGCTGCTTCCTCCACATCCCGCCGAAGGAGTAGGCCCGTGGCCACGGCAGCGATGACCGTTTTCGTTTCGGCGTCAAGGTTTTCGTCAATCCAAACCTTGCCGTTGTTGATGGTCGAAACAGCGCCCACGACCTTGCCTTGATAGCGGAATTCGTGACCCGCAACGGTGACTTCCTTCAGCCATCCCGTCTGCCCTTTCAGCCCTCTAATCGCTTGAATATCAATGCGTTTTGTGCCATTTTTGGCATAGCCCGCCGATGCTTGTTCCCGAAGAAAATCACCGTTGGGGTTGTAGAGGATGAAGTCCCAGTTCGGGCGGTTTTCACCAAAAGTGATGTTTCCGGCAAAGAAATTATCAATGTCAATCGGGACGCTGAAGTAGTCCCGCACTGTCATGATTTCCGTGCTCTTGAACCTGCTGATACAGGCGACTTCCGCCGTCTGCCCTTCTGGCCCGAACTGCGTGAAGCTTAGTTTTTCCTTCGCACCCCGGAAGCGCACGACGAAGGGCACGTCAAAGCTTTTCGTCCAACCCCGGCGCACTTTGTTGGTTTTGAACTCGCCGTAGCGGATGACTTGGCCGATTTGCAGCCCCTGCCGTCCTTTGACGGACATTGCCTTGGCTTCCAGCGAAGGGTCAATGGCAATTTCAGCGGGCTTGCAGGAGAAAATGCTCGCCACGATGACGAGCGTCAGGAAAAATTGGATTGCTTTCATGGCTGTATTATTTTGATAAAAAAATTGAGCATACACTGGGCATTATTTCACATAATGCAACTGAGTAAGCCCCATTTCAAACTGCTTGGTGCTCATAAGTTTGAGCTTTAGTTCGGGTCGCCCATTTTTAAAGAGCGAAATGCCCTCCCCGAGCAATATTGGGATAATGGAAATATAAAACTCGTCAATGAGGTCATGCTTCAATAATTCATGGACTATCTCGGCACCGCCGTCCACGAAAATATGCTTGCCCTGCTTGGCTTTTAAGTCGGCAACCAGCGCTGGCAAACTGCCCGTGTAGAACTTCACCGAACCGTTGGTATCCCTCGGCGTCCGAGTGATGATGTAAGCATCCTTGTCGCTGTGTGGGAAATCAAAGCCCATGGAAAGTACCTTGTCGTATGTTCTTCGGCCCACAATGACTGCGTCAACTGTGCTTACGAAATCCGAGTACCCGTAGTCCTCCCCTTCCTTTTCAACGATGGATAAAAAACCCAAATCATCATCTGGTTTGGCAATATAGCCGTCGAGGCTCATGGCGATATAAAGAATTACTTTCCGCTCCATATTCATGCGTTTTC
>JBGSWN010000214.1:0-33347 GCA_041752395.1 Saprospiraceae bacterium
TCATTTATGACGCCGCTGGTTGCCTTCGGAAATTACAAAGCGACGCAGACAAAAGCGACGCAGACGGGATAAAAAATGAAACGACCACTCCACATATCAGCCCTTGCGGTTTTGCTCCTTGCGGGTGGGTTTTTCCTGCTTCGCAAATGGGGGACAAGCAACGCCCAGCAGCCCCAAGCTGATGCCGAGGTGGGGATATTGTCGCCTTCAGCAAACACATTGGACAGCCCTTTCGACACCGCCCAGTTTACTCCACAAAGTATTGATTCACAGGCAGTTGGAGCAAATAAAAACAGTATCCCAGCCATTGCGGAGCAAGTCCTAAAAAACCTCTACGCCACCCACGGCGACCGCCAGCGGCCCTGCCCAAAGCTCATTTTCACCGACGACGACCAAGGGCCCCGCTACCGGGAATCGGCGCAGGCCATCGTGCTGGACGAGCGCTCGATGCAGGTCTGTCGCAGTTTCGGGCGGGACTCGGTGAGCGCACTGGCCTTCATCATCGGGCATGAACTGGCGCATTTTTTCCAAAGCAAAGGACACAGCCACCAAGCCGAATTCTCCTACCTCGCCTTCGACCGAGGGCTGCACGGTGATGCAGAGAAGGAGCGGCTGGCCGATGTACAAGGGATTTTCAACGCCTACTTGGCGGGCTACCGCACGACCGCTATTTTGCCTAAGCTGATTGCGAAGCTGTATGATAGTTACCAACTGAAAGGCAAGCTGGATGGCTACCCTGCCCTGGCCGAACGGCAGCAAACCAGCGCCGAGGTACTGGCCACGGTGGACACGCTGACGCAACTGTATGAAACGGCCAATTACCTCAACGCCCTTGGACAGTACGAGTTGGCGGCGGCCAGTTACCAGTACATTTTGCAATACTATCCGGGGCGGGAGGTGTACAATAACCTCGGTGTTTGCCATGCGCTGCATGCCATGTTTTGCTCCGCAAAAAGCCCCGATGCCTTCCAGTATCCGTTGGGAATTGATATGGAAAGCCGCCTGAGCCGACCACGGGAGAGGGGCGGTGAGTCGGAGCTGACGGACAGTGAACGGGCATTGCGCAAGCAACTGCTGCTGGAAGCGGAGAAAGCGCTGAAAACAGCGGGACGACTCGACCCCGACTACTTCCCCGTGGACGTGAACCTGCTTTGCGTACTGGCTTTGCAGGGCAAAACCAAGGAGGCTGTACAGCATTGGAAGACCCACCGAATCAATGAAAACAAGCGGGTTTCCACTTCGCAAAAAAACAGGGCGAGACTGGCGCTCGGCATTGCGCTGGCGCAAACAGGCAAGGCTGATGAAAAGGGGCAGGCCGAGCGTATTTTCAAAGAGATAGCGAAGCAAAAAAACGAACCTGCGCTGGCACAAATGGCCGCCCATAACCTGAAAGCGCTGCGTGACGAATTACCCACAAAGCCCTCAGCTGCCGCCACTTTTGATTGCCTCAAGCCTTTTGAATTGGAGAAAGTGGACGGGGTGAGCATCCACCGCATCTCGCTGGTGGGGCAAACGGCCTTGCCCGGCACGTCACAGCTTTCTTTTGGTTTGAAAAAAATGGCTTCGTCCACGGTCGTCCATTTCCAGCAATCGGGCAAGCCGTTGCTGAATTTGCAGCGGGTGTTTGCGGAGCAAAAGGCGACGACACCCAGCTTCGTTGGCAAGCGCCCGCAGGTAGTGCAGGCGGCCAAGGGTTTTTTCTTGATTTGCGTGGAGGAACATGCGGCGTTTTTGTTCGACCAACACAAAAAACTTGCGGGATGGGGAAGGTTTTTTAGTTTTGAAGCAAAATAAAAAAACCATGAAGACTATTATGTTCGCCGCATGGGGGTGCCTACTCTCAGTTTCGCTTTTTTCCCAAGAGACAAAAGGGTTTACGCCTGTCTCCAAAAAGAACCCGGTGGCGGGTACGACCCGTGCGGTCGTCATCGGTATTTCCGATTACCAGGATGTGGGAATTCCCGATTTGCACTTTGCGGACAAGGATGCCGAGGCGTTTGCCAATTTCCTACGCTCGCCAGCCGGGGGTAGCCTCGACCAGGACCACCTTCAAATTTTGACCAACCAAAACGCCACCGCCGGGAAGGTGGCCGCCGCCCTCGACTGGCTTTTGGAACAATCCAAAGCGGGCGATCAGGTGATAATCTACTTCTCTGGCCACGGCGACGTGGAGCGGAAGACCATTTCGCAGCCTGGTTTTTTGCTTTGCTGGGATAGCCCTGCAAAGATTTACATGGGCGGCGGAACCTTTGGCTTGACCTATTTTCAAGAAATCGTGACGACACTTTCCGTTCAAAACAAGGCCAAAGTGGTGGTCATCACCGATGCCTGCCATGCGGGCAAGCTGGCTGGTAGCCAAATCGGAGGGGCGCAAATCACGGGGGCCAACCTTTCCCGGCAATACGCCAACGAAGTCAAGATTTTGTCCTGCCAGCCAGACGAGTTCAGTTTGGAGGGCGTACAGTGGGGCGGTGGGCGAGGTGTTTTCAGCTTCCATTTGGTGGAAGGGCTGTTTGGCATGGCTGACCAGAACGCCGACCTGACCGTGACCGTGGGCGAAATTGACCGCTACCTGGAGGAAAACGTGACCACCGAGGCTGCTCCGCAAAGCCAGTCGCCCATACTTTTGGGCAACAAAGCCGAGCGGCTGGCGCTGGTGGACGCAACGATTTTGTCCAATTTGAAAAAGAGCAAAGCCGCTGGTCAACCCTATTTCACAACGACGGAAAGCCGTGGTTTGGAGGACGAAGTGTTGTCGAAACTTGATTCAGGCATCGTCAAAAAATACCTTGCTTTTAAGCTGGCCTTGAAGGAAAACAAGTTTTTCGAGCCAGCCGACAATTGCGCTGAGGCGCTTTATGCCTCGCTCTCAACCGAGCCGGGCCTTGCCCCGCTCCACGGTTTTATGAAAAGGAACTATGCGGCTGCTTTGCAGGACGGAGCGCAGCAGGTTTTTAACACAATGCTGAAAACGGGACTGACATTGGACATATTAAAGGGAGAACGGCCCGAACAGCTTTACCGTGATTACCCCGTATGGCTCGACAGGGCAGCGCAGTTGTTAGGTACTAAACATTATATGTATGCCCCCTTACAAGCAAGAAAAGCATTCTTTGAAGGGAAAATCCAGCCAAACCGTGTCGAAAGGCGAAAATATTACTACAGGGCACTTCATTGGCAACCTGATCTTCCACATGCCTATGTGGAGCTTATTCCAACCTGCTCGAAAATGGAAGTGGATTCAGCAGCGTTTTTTGCTAAAATGGCAATGGAAATCGCACCATCATGGGTTGTCCCTTATGTCCAGCTTTCTGCGTTTTACTCGAATAGGATGCGTGACACGGATAAGGCGGATTCATTGCTTAAGCAGGCACTAAGCATAGACTCCAATTCCATTTTTGTTTGGTACAACATGGCAGGATTGTACCAGAGAACCGGCGAAGATGATAAAGCGGAGTACTGGCTCAAAAAAACGGTTTCCAGTACGGGGGAAGGGGTTTGCTTCCCTTGTGCCCATTTGAAACTAGGATACCTGTTATTGTATTCCCAACGTAATTACGATGCGGAACATCATTTTAATATGGCTTTGCAACTGGATTCATCGTTTCATATGGCTTACAATGGTCTTGGAACAGTCTATAGGGAAACCAAGCGCTACGAAGAAGCTGAAAAGGCTTATCAGAAGGAAATTAATGCAAGTACGGGAAAGGATAAGGCACCAAGCCTGAATGAAATGGGCAACCTGTTCAACGTAATGGATCAGATGGACAAGGCAGTGGAATACTATAAACAAGCCACCCAAGCGGATTCGACCCATTTTAATGCCCAACAAAACCTGATTATTTCTTTGATAAATATGAATAAATTGGGGGAAGCCGAGGAGGTTCTGAAGAAGATGGCCCGAATACAGCCCGAAGCAGCAGTTTCATGGCTTTTGCTGGGCGCAATCGGCTTGGGTGGCCCAGACCCAGAAGGTGCCGAGGCCAATATTAAAAAAGGGATGGGCTATCAGCCAGAATCACTCGATTTTTACTTTTTTGCCTGTGCCCTTTCCCGCGTCAATCAAATACCCAGGGCCATCGAAGCCCTTGAGGAGTCATTAAAATTGGGCTTTGATTATTACGAGCAAATGCAAGATGGTGATGACACGGAAATACTCCGTGCCCAACCTGAATGGAAGGTTTTGATGAAAAAATACTTCCCAGAGAAGGTGAAAGACTGAGCATATTACCCCTGTCCCTAAAGGGGAACCTAATCCATCAAGGACGTGGTCGGATTGGCTGGGACTTAATGAGTTAGGTTCCCCTTTAGGGGTCAGGGGCCACCGCCACGATTTTTTTCAAAAAAAATCCCCACCCCTGTTAACATCCCTCCCTTCCCACCATAAACAGATGTAACCCAACCAAAGGTTACGCCGCCAAGCGCAACGAAGCCAGCCGCAACGAACATACAGTTGCAGGTGCTTCGATGACAAGGCAAACCCGGTGAGGCCCCGTGCGGGCTGCCGGTTTTTTCAAAAACAAAATAAATAAGTCCGATATGAAAACGTTCCAGCGCACCGCACTGGCGGTCATCCTTATGCTTGCCGTTCAACTGGTTTTTGCACAGCAGTCCCGCAAGGTGGACGCCGCCCTCGATGGCTTCAAAAACACCCCTTTCATGGTACAGTACCTCGACCTGCGCACCCAGATGGAGTCGGCGGCCCGCAGCTTCAAGGCGAAGGTGAACAACGGCGGCGAACACCCGATTGACCCACAAGATGCGCAGCTCGTCATGGCGGGCTACGAGAAGAGCGCTGCCCGTGCCAATGCCATCCTCCGGGGCATCGTGACGGACTTCCTTGACCCAAAAAAAATGAAGTTCATCGCCAAGCTGCCCGACTCCTACGCTAAGGGGCTGGAGCTGGACCTGCGCAACCTGAACGACTTCCAGACCCAAAATTTCCTGCAACCGTTGAATGACGTGATAGCCGACGAGGTGGACGGCGTGCCTGTGCTGCTGCTGCTGGTGCAGTTAATTTCACTCACCTCGGAGCTGACCAATTACCTCGTGGACATGAAGATGCGGGAGCGCCAGTTCACCGCCGACTACCTCGAACAGAACCTGTACGAAGCTTGCCGATTCCATTACTGGGACGAACTCGAAAACGGCTGGCAGAACAGTGACCCCAACCGCCGCACGAAGGTGGACCTGCCGACCCGCCCCGACCTGCCCACGCTGGATACCCGTTTTGATAGCCAATGGGAAGGTGCAGGGAATTGACCTCACCCCCGGCCCTCTCCTCGCAGGAGAGGGCCGGGGGTGAGGTCAGGCCAGGGTGAAGAAAAAAAACTTCTCCCACCCTGTTAACATCCGTTTCGGCCTACCATAAATAAGTATAACCACAAGGAACCAAAACAATCACAACCAATTGACAACCAAAGATTTATCAACCTTTAAAAATTTCAATCATGAAAAATTTCACTTGTTTTTTCCAGCTTTTCGCTTTCACATTTCTCTGCTTCGCTGGCAATCCTGCAAACGCACAAATACAAGACTTGCCGGGTTCAGTATTAACATCCAACATGTACACGACTGCGACAATATCTGGCTTCGGCACCAACTCGGTTGTACTTTTTAAGAAGACCGGCAACAACAAGGACTACGTCCTAGCTTCTTATGGAGTATCCTCAACCGGGGCTATTACCTTGAAAGACACAGAGAGTTTTACGTCAGAGTATAACCCTGCCATCGTAAAACTAACTGCGACAAGGCTGGTCTTGGTCAGGTCCGTGGCCGGAGGTACTGCGAGCTATCTCTACGACTTGGACGGCAACGGAGATTTCGTAGCAAGAGATGGTGTAACACACAACGTAGCACCCCTTTTTGCCTATAGCATTATTCGGCTCACCAATTCCTCCTACGCAGTTGCATTCAGAATCAACGATAAGCTCCGCCTTGAATCGGTGTTTGTCAATTCAACTGGCACAGACTTGATACTCAAGGACATTGATGATTTTACCGTCGGGAACATTTTGAACATCACTTTGGCCCGAATGTCCGACACCCGAATTGTGGCAGCGTTCCGCCTGGACAACAACTCCATGAGGGTAACCTGTTATGATGTGAACGTGGCAAATGGCGCAATTTCACGCAATAGTACCTACCTATTGGCAGGCTCCATGCAGCGCATCACCATGAGCGGTTTTTCGAGCAACAAATTGGCTTGCTTCACAAACGACATGAACAACAACTTGGACGTAACAACACTGGAAATCAGCACCATTGGCATCTTCACCCTCAAGAACCAATACCAAGACCTCAAAATGCCAGGCTCGGCAAACAACTACCAACTGGCCAATATGGACTGCCAATACGATAGCGGCACGAATAAAATCCACCTGTTTGCTACCCGCATTACCGATAAGCTGAACATCATACCCTTCAACTTCACCAGCACAGGTGCCGTGACCCAGCATGCTACTGGACATTACCTCTCTACGTCCAGTTACGTGAGCACGAGTGTGAGCGCAGCCTCAAGCCTCATGGTAGCTGCCAGCCGCCAGTTAGACGGCAAGGCTCGTATCCAAGCCTTCAAGTGGAACTAATGTCCAATACGAACATACTCCCAATCCAAAGAGCGACGCCCACCAGCGCCGCTCTTTTTGTTTTGTGGAAACGGCATTTCTTCTTCGATTTTTATTTTCAAAAAACTTCTCCCACCCTGTTAACATCCGCAAAGCCCTGCCATAAATAAGTATAACCACAAGGAATCAAATCAATCACAACCAATTCACAATCAAAGATTTATCAACCTTTAAAAATTTCAATCATGAAAAATTTCAATTTCTTTTCTCAGCTTTTTAGCCTCATCACTTTTTGCTTCGCAAGCAATTTTGTCGCTGCCCAAATCAACGCCTTGCCAGGGTCGTACACGACATCCAACCAGTACACGACCGTAGAAATTGCGGGCTACGGCAACAACTCCGTTGTGGTGTCCAAAAAATCGGGCGAAAGCAATAGCTACCGACTGGCCTCTTATGGGGTGACGTCCACAGGCAGTGTTACTTTGAATGATACTGAGGATTTTTTTTCATCGGCTGCGCCCGTATTGACCAAACTCGGTCCAAATCGGATGGTAGTGGTTACTGGTGGTTCTGAAAATTCAACCGCTAGAATATACGACATTGACGGGAATGGGGACTTGACGCCAAAGGCATCGAAGGTAATAGCCTTTGCCGCTTGGAACGCAGAAAGCATCATCCGGCTTACAAGCTCAAGCTTCGCAGTGGCTTATTCAGTTGATGGCAAAATAAGCTTGTACACCCTCGCAGTGAACACTTCCGGTTCCAGTGTTACCATCAAGGATGAAGACCATTTTGCGGTTGCCTACTTGCAGGGTGTCAAGCTCGCCCGTATGTCCGATACCCGTATCGTTGCCGCAGGCTTGCTATCCTACAGCGCCATGAAATTAGTTTGCTATGACATAAATGCGACTACAGGAAACATTATCCGTAAAGGCGACTATCCCTGGACTTGGACCACCAAGCGGGTGACCATGACCGCTTTCAGCGAAAACAAGCTGGCCTGCTTCACCAATGATAACAGCGACCAGTTGGATGTCGTGACATTCGAGATAAGCGCAACTGGCAGCTTTACCCAGAAATTTGCGTACCTCGATATGGTGATACCGGGCACCAGTACCTACTTCAAATTCAAATCAATTGATAGCCAGTACGATAGCGGTGTCGGCAAAATACACCTGTGCGGGGTGCGCACCACCAACAAGCTCAATATCGTGCCGTTCACCTTTGCCAGCAACGGCAGTTTGACCATAACGCCAACAGGGCAGCATTACCTGTCCACTATCAACTATACCGAGACATCCGCATCTGCTGCCGCTGGAAATGTAATTGCTTCCAGCCTCCAAAGTGACGGCAAGTACCGTGTCCAAGCCTTCAAATGGGGCAATTAACCTACCACCCCAACTCCCAATCAAAAGAGCGACGCCTAACAGCGCCGCTCTTTTTGCTTGTGGCAAAGCCCCGAAGGGGCGCAATACCCCAACATAGGGCAGCGCCCTATGAAAAAAACTTCCCAACCCTGTTAACATCCTCCAAACCCAACCATAAATAAGTATAACTACAAGCAACCAAAACAATCACAACCAATTCATCATCAATCTTTTAAATTCTACAATCATGAAATCTTTCACTTCCTTCACTAGCTTTTTGAGCCTCGTTTTCTTTTGCTTCGCAACCACCGTTTCAACCGCGCAGGTTCACGCAAAGGCAGGTTTTGACACATCTGGCAACCCTTTCACCTATTCCTCCACGGCAGGTTCTGGCAGCACCGCAGTAATCGCTTTCATCAAGCCGACCACGAACCAAATCCGGGTATCGTCCTACTTCGTTTCCACAACCGGGGCAGTCACTTGGAAGGACAATTACGACTTCAGCAGTGCCAACATCGTGAAGGTGGCCATGCTGACCGACAACCGGGCGGTAGTAGCCCACCGTGTCGGCACCAAGCTGCGCCTGACCACCTTCGACATCAACCCCACGACAGGCGTGCTGTCCAAGAAGGACGACCATGAGTCCATGAACCTCAGCAGTGACAACCTCGCCATCGTGAAACTCTCGAACAACTCCTTCGCCACTTTGGTAAGGCAACCTGACGGCAACCGAATCAGCACGTTCACCGTAAATGCCGTTGGCAACATCACCCTAAAGAGCAGCTTGGTTTTGAGTGGCAGTGTGGGGCATTTTGACCTTGCCCGCCTTACCGACAACAGGCTTGTTGCATTCATGCAAATTAATGGGAGCATAATAAAAATTTCATGCCTTGACGTTGCTGCCAACACCTATGTCATTAGCCTACGCAATACTTATTCTTGGCACAATTCGTACAAAAAAGTGTCCCTGGCCAGCATATCCAGCACCCGTTTTGCATTTTTCGCCATTGACGCCAACAACCGCTTGGATGCCATGAACATGAACGTGGGCGCCGGCGGCTTGATTACTGTTACTCAAAACCTCAACGACATCAAAAAGCCCGGCACGAACGACCTCCTGCAACTGGAGGACATGGAGGCCCAGACCGTCAGCACCACACCCGGCAAAATCCTCGTAGGCGCCGCCCGCACCGACGAAAACCTATGCGTCATCCCGTTCAGCTTTAACAATGATATGCTTGAGGCAGAAGTCGGCGGGTACTTTCCCAACGCTCCCAATGTTACGCAAACTTCCGTCGGCCTCATTCATGGCAACATGATGATTGGCGCCTTCCGCCAAGTGGAAGACAGCAAGTACCATATCCGCAGCTACAAGTGGGACTAATCTCGACCAACCAATTGAAAACAAAAAAGAGCGGCGCCCACAGCGCCGCTTTTTTTTGTTTGTGGCCGCCCTATGAATTGGGCGGCCACAAGGGGTTTCATTGACCCAAAATTAATCTAAAAAAAAATCTTCCACCCTGTTAACATCCGCCAGTCCCCACCATAAATAAGTATAACCGCAAAAAACCAAAACAATCGCAACCAATTCATCATCAATCATTTAGCAACCTTAAATCTTTTCAATCATGAAATCTTTCACTTCCATCTTCAGCCTTTTCTGCTTCGCAATCCTCTGCTTCGCAACCGCCAAAATCAACGCCCAGGTGAATCAAATGCCAAGCTCCTACACGACCTCCGTTGAGTTTGAAAACGGAGCCACATCAGGACTTGGCAGCACAGTAGTCGTCGCCGTCCAAAGGCCGACCTTGCAGGTTCGCCTGTCATCTTTCAACGTGAACAATGGTGTCGTCACGCATAAAACCGGGCTTGACCTTACCACCGCTGCCAATAAAGTGAACGTGGCCATGTTGACGGAAACAAGAGTCGCCTTGGCACAAATTTCCACCACCAACAAGCTTGTGGTCTCCATCTACGACATCAGCGCCAATGGCAGCTTTACCCATAAGAATACCTGGAACGGCCCAACCGTGAAGGACGAGAAGCCCGGCATCGTTCGGCTGACAAATGGCTCATTTGCCACAGCAACGGTTCTCGGCAGCGGCTACCTGCGCATCTCGACCTACACCGTGAACGGCAACAACATCATCGTAAAACAGGACGACGATGACGACAATACGACTACCGTTCAAGCTGTTGACCTTGCCCGCATGTCCTCCACCAGAATCGTGGCCGGCGAAAGAATCGCCAACGACCAGATGAAACTCATTACCTTCGATGTGAACGAGACCACCAACGTCATCAGCCGCCGTGGCGACCGCTTGCTGAGCGGTGCCGTGAAGAAAATTTCAATGGTGAGCACAGCCAACAATCGCCTTGTGGCTTTCAGCACCGACAACAACGACCGCCTTGATGCTGCGGCTTTCGAATTGACTAACTCAGGGAGCTACGTCCTCAAAAACAAATTGGAGGACATCGTAAAACCCAATTCAAATGGTCAATATTTCACTATCCGGGCGCTTGACGGTCAGTCTTTGGGCAGCAACGGCAAGATTCTCTTGAGCAGTGTCCGCACCAGCGAACAACTCAGCGTGATTCCGTTCACCGTCAACAGTGCTGGGTTGGTTTCTCACAACACTGGAGACTACTCGCCGAATAGCCCTTATTTTACTCGCACTTACGCAACGGTAATCGGCGGCAAACTGGTAACAGCCAACCGCAAAATGGACAACAAATACGTCGTCAGGTGCTACAACTGGAACTAAAAGAATCCTTTCACCTTACTATCGGGAACTGAAGTTCCCGACTACCATTGAAAACAAAAAAAGCGGCGCTTCCCCAGCGTCGCTTTTTTTTTGTTCCCAAAATCGGTTTTCCGCAGTGATTGCTGTTAACGTTTTGCCCAAAAACAGCATCAACCAGCAAAACAACCTGCCATGAGAAAACTGTTTATCACGATATGCCTCACCCTCCTGAGCCTTCCAGTTTGGTGTTTTTCCTTCGGTAAAACCAATCCCGACAGCTTGGCAAATGCTTCGATTTCCGACAGCACGGCCACCAGCTTTTCGCTGCCCCAACGGGTTGACCTCAAGCCCTATTGCCCTTCGGTAAAACACCAAGGCAACCTCAGTTCCTGTGTCGGTTGGGCATTGGGTTACGGGGCGCTCACCATCCAGCGGGCTATCCAGCACGGCTGCACCGACACGAGGGTCATCACACACAATGCCAGCTCTGCCATGTTCCTATTCAACCAAATAGAAAAAGACGAACAGGGCCGGGGCAGCCGCATCATTGACGCCGCCAACTTCCTCCAGACCCGTGGCGACTGCCTCGCTCGCCACTTCGACCACGACCTTGCCGACGGCAAAAAACGGCCTGACTCACTATTGGCGGTCGCAGCGCAAAGCTTCGCCATTGCTGGTTACGCAGCGCTTTTTTCACCACAAGACCTTGATAGTGTGAAAGTTGCGAACGTGAAGGCCGCCCTTGCGCAGCATCGTCCCGTGACCATCGGCCTGGCCCTCCGCCGCAATTTCATGCTGCTTCGCAATGCCCGCTACTGGCATCCCGACCTCGGTGACACCACGCCAGCTGGCGGCCATGCCATCGTGGTAATCGGCTACGACGACAAGCGGCAAGCGTTCCAGTTAATGAACAGTTGGGGAAAGGAATGGGGCCGGGACGGGTTTATCTGGTTAAAATACGACGCGTTCGCAAAATTTGCCAAGTATGGCTGCGTACTGCATTTGACGGCGGAGCAATTGACCGATTACTCCTTGAAATGACCAAAAGGGACGAGTGGAAATTCCATCGAAAACGCTAATTTTGCCAGTCCTTTCACCTGATTTTTTTCATAAAAATAAATATTGCGCAAGCAAAAAATACACATGGCAAATAGAGCAATTCCACTCGTTGACCTCTCCAAATTTACCGAAGGCACACCTGAGCAGCGCAACCAATTCGTGGCAGAACTGGGCAAGGCATTCCACGAAATCGGCTTCGTCGGTGTCGTCAACCACGGCATCTCCAAGCAGTTGATTGACGATTTTTACCGCAGCAGCCGGGAATTTTTTGCCCTGCCAGAAGAAGTCAAGCGCAAGTACGAAGTGCCCGGCCTCGCAGGCCAACGGGGCTACACCAGCTTCGGGAAGGAACATGCCAAGCAGTCGAAAGTGGCGGACTTGAAGGAATTTTTCCAGATTGGACAAGAAGCCGGCATGGGCGAATTGCCACCTGAACAATATCCGCTCAACGAGACTGTGTATGAAAAACCGGAATTCCTGCGCTTGGGTCTAGAACTGTATCGCAGCTTCGAAAAATCTGGCGGGCAATTGTTGCGAGCCATTGCTATTTATCTCGGCATCGGGGAGGATTATTTTGAAAAACACATCCACCTCGGCAACAGCATCCTTCGGGCAATTTTTTACCCGCCCATCACGCAGGAACCAGCCAGCGCTATCCGTGCCGAGCAGCACGAGGACATCAACCTCATCACCCTGCTGGTAGGTGCTTCGGCGGGCGGCCTCCAGGTACTCACGATGGACAATGAGTGGCTGGAAGTCGTGCCGGAGCAGGATGAAATCGTCATCAACGTCGGCGACATGCTCCAGCGCCTGACCAACAACTACCTGAAATCCACCACACATCGGGTCGTGAATCCGCCAAGGATCGAGTGGCATAACCCACGCTTGTCCATCCCGTTCTTCTTGCACCCTCGCAGCGATATGGACCTGAGTTGCCTGCCTTCGACCGTGACAGCGGAAAACCCGCTGGCCTACGAACCGATCACGGCTGGGGAGTATTTGAATGAAAGGTTGCGGGAGATTGGGTTGAAGAAGTAGGGGGAGTTATGGAATGAAAAATGGGGTTGGCCTGATGTGGTCAACCCCATTTTTCATTTATTGAAAGGCAGAATCAAGCTGCCAATAATTCATCGCCTTGTAGTTCAATTTTCAACTTGACATCCACATTCATTGCTTTGAATATTTTCAAAATTGTGGCGATTGAAAAATTATTGGTGTTGCTTTCAATTTTAGAAATCTGCGCTTTTTGAACCCCAATCAGCTGCCCCAATTCTTCTTGGGTGAGATTGCGTTTTTTCCTCGTTTCACGAATCAACTCACCTACCAAATCGAGTTTCAACTCAATTTCATAGGCATCCCTGCGAGGAGTTCCGACTTTACCAATTAGCTCGTCCTTTACTTGGTCAAGCGTATATTTTTTCAATTTTTGATTGGATTGCATTGTCATTTTTCATCGAAATATTGTTGCCGAATCCGTTCGGCTTTGTCCATCTCTTTTTCAGGCATTTTTTGGGTTTTCTTCACGATTCCATGTGTGGCAACAACTAGTGTTTCCTGCTTGTCTTCTTTGTCCCAAAAAGCGAGAAGGCGATATTGTTTTTGGTTGAAATTGGTTCTGAATTCCCAGATTTCACCCTTTAGTTTTTTGAATAATTTGGGGTCGTTTACAACGCTTGATTTGTCAATGTTGTAAATGATTTTTTCTCGTGTTTTATCGTCAATAGATTGTAAGAAGGTGAATGCTTCTTCGAGAAAAATGGTCGTAAATTTTTTCATAATAATTAAGAATGAAATGTTTTTTTTCTTGGAATAGCTTCTTCATTGGATTGTGATTTTCAGTAACAGTAAGTAAATAGTGATGCAAAGATAAACTAAGTTTCCAAATTTGGAAACAATTTGCAATTATTTTTTCTATAGTCCCTCGTTAGCTTTCAATAATCCGTCCTAAAAAATCCCCTACCTTCGCACCTCGTCCGCCCGAACATACATGCCGGATTCCACTAATTTTTTCAATCACGGCAAACCCAGTCTTTTTTCATGGCAAAGAAATCTAAAGTTGGCAGTCCACAGTTGGCAGTTGGCAGTCCAGCGTCAGCAAAATCCACAAACGGCAGCCCAAAATCCGCAATTCGCCCCGACATAATGTCGGGGCAATCCGCAATCGTAGATGATGACGTCATCGAAATCATCGGCGCCAAGGAGCACAATCTCAAGGACATTTCCCTGCGCATCCCCCGCAACAAGCTCGTGGTCATCACGGGCATCAGCGGCAGCGGCAAGTCGTCGCTGGCCTTCGACACCATCTACGCCGAGGGGCAGCGCCGCTACATGGAGACCTTCAACGCCTACGCCCGCCAGTTTTTGGGCGAAATGGAGCGACCCGATGTAGAACAAATCACGGGCCTAAGCCCCGTCATTTCCATCGAGCAAAAAACGACTGGACGCAACCCCCGCTCCACCGTCGGCACCATCACGGAGGTCTATGACTTCATGCGCTTGCTCTTTGCCCGCATTGGCGAAGCCTACTCGCATATTTCTGGTAAAAAAATGGTGCGCTACACTGAGGAGCAAATGCTGGAAGAAATCATGGAGCAGTTCAGTGGGCGGAAAGTCATGCTTCTCGCCCCGCTCATCCGGGGGCGCAAGGGCCACTACAGGGAACTCTTCGACCAGATGCGCAAGCAAGGCTACACCAAAATGCGGGTGGACGGCGATGTCTTGGACATCACCCCCGAAATGCAGGTGAACCGCTACAAAGTCCACGACATTGAACTCGTGGTGGACAAACTGAGCGTAGCAAACGAACGCCGGGAACGCATTTCGGCTTCGATGCAAACGGCATTGAAAATGGGAAATGGGTTGATTTTTATTTTGGACTTGGACAACGTGACGCAGCCCCTGACCCCTAAAGGGGAACCTAAAACGAAAAAGTCTGCTAAATTAACCGACACAGAAGCGTCCGTGGGTTCCCCTTTAGGGGTCAGGGGTCAAAACGGCGAGGGCGAAATCCGTGCATTCTCCAAACACCTCATGGACGCCGACAACAGCCTCAGCTACGAGGAGCCATCGCCCAATGCATTTTCCTTCAATTCGCCCTACGGCGCCTGCCCCACCTGCAACGGCCTCGGCCAAATCAACGCCGTGGACATGGCCAAGGTCATCCCCGACGACTCGAAAAGCATCAACGAGGAAGGCATCGTGCCCTTCGGCGAGGTGCGGGACAATTACACCTTCAAGCAGCTCAAGGAGATTGCGAAGCAATACAAATTCACCTTCGATACGCCCATCAGCAAAATTCCGAAGGAAGCACTCGACATCCTCCTTCACGGTGGCGGCGAACCCATGAAACTGCCGTCCATCAGCAGCGACAACGAGTGGGTTTTCAGCCTGGCGCAGGAGGGTTTGTTCAAACAACTCAAACGCTGGTACGAGGAAACGGGCAGCGAAAAAATCAGGCAATGGGCCGAGGATTTCATGACCGTGGACACCTGCCCGACCTGCAACGGCCAGCGCCTCAAGGTCGAAAGCCTGCATTTTAAAATCGCTGAAAAGAACATCGCTGAATTGGCCGACATGGACATTCAGGCCCTCGCCGATTGGATGGACGAACTCGACAAAAAGCTGACAGACAGGCAGTTAACCATTGGAAAAGATGTTTTGAAGGAAATCCGCCTGCGCATTGGCTTCCTGCTGCACGTCGGTTTGGACTACCTCTCACTGAACCGCACGGCCCGCACCCTGAGCGGCGGCGAGAGCCAGCGGATTCGGCTCGCTACGCAAATCGGCTCGCAACTCACGGGCATCACCTACATCCTCGACGAACCGAGCATCGGACTGCACCAGCGGGACAACCAGCGCCTCATCACGGCCCTTCGGGAACTCACCGACATCGGCAATTCGGTGCTGGTGGTGGAGCACGACAAGGACATCATGCTCGCCGCCGACTACTTGATTGACCTCGGCCCCGGCGCTGGCAAGCATGGCGGCGAACTCGTGGGCGAGGGCATCCCCAGCAGTTTTGCTCAAATGAACACCCTCACGGCGGACTACTTGAACGGCAAGCGCCAAATCGAAGTACCGAAGAAGCGGCGCACGGGCAACGGCCACCACCTCGAACTTACGAAAACCACGGGCCACAACCTGAAAAACGTGACGCTGCGCCTACCGCTTGGCACTTTTACTTGCGTAACGGGCGTGAGCGGCAGCGGCAAATCCTCGCTCATCAACGAGACGCTGTACCCGATTTTGCGGCAGCATTTTTACAAAAGCGTGCAGCGGCCATTAGCTTTTGGGGAGATAAAAGGGCTGGAACATTTGGACAAGGTCATCGAGATTGACCAGTCGCCGATTGGCCGCACGCCCCGCTCCAATCCGGCCACTTATACCAACCTGTTCAGCGAAATCCGCAACTTGTTCACTGGTTTGCCGGAGGCAAAAATCAGGGGCTACAAGGCCGGTCGGTTCAGCTTCAACGTAAAAGGCGGTCGCTGCGAGACCTGTCAGGGCAGCGGCCAGCGGGTCATCGAGATGAATTTCCTGCCCGACGTGTATGTGGAATGCGAGACCTGCCTTGGTCGCCGCTACAACCGGGAGACGCTGGAGGTACTGTACAAAGGCAAAAGCATCAACGACGTGCTGAACATGACGGTGGAAGAGGCGACCATTTTCTTCGAGCCTGTCCCGAAAATCCACCGAAAACTGAAGACGCTGAACGACGTGGGCCTCGGCTATATCACCCTTGGCCAGCAGGCCACCACCCTCAGCGGTGGCGAGGCGCAGCGGGTGAAATTGGCGGAGGAACTCTCCAAAAAGGACACGGGCAACACGATGTACATCCTCGACGAACCCACCACGGGCCTGCATTTCGAGGACATCCGCCACCTGCTTCGGGTGCTGAACAAGCTGGTGGAAAAGGGCAACACCGTCCTCGTAATCGAGCACAACCTCGACGTGGTGAAGACCGCCGACTGGATCGTGGACATGGGCCCCGACGGCGGCGGGCGTGGCGGCAATATCGTGGTGGAAGGGACGCCGGAGACGGTGGTGAAGAAGAAGGGGAGTTTTACGGGGGAGTTTTTGAAGCATGAACTTTAAAACATCATATCCGATTTGAAGAAAAATACCAGAATAGCTTTGAAGATAGATTTAATACTGCAAGCCATACTCTTGCTGTTTATCATCATTTCACTCGGTCCAGCCATATTCGAAAAATCGTGGCTGATACTTACGCTACTGGGGTTGGCAATTTTGGGCATCGTGCAGATTGTGAGTGTTTTCTGTTTCATTGCATGGCTGAATGATATGGTTAGGGTAAAATATTTGGTGGCATGTCTTATTTACGGCGTTGTGTTCATTGTTGTAAACTTCACATTAAAAAACAGTGTTTGGCAAATTATTATCACGACTTTATCCTTACCTATGGCGCTATTTTATTTCTGGCATAGTTGGCAGTTTTATAAGAAATATAAAATGAACGTCTAAATCATACCCTCACCTTTCCCCCATCGCCTCCCCCAACCCATCTCCAATCAGATTAAAAATCGTCACCGTCACGAAAATGGCAGCACCGGGGAAGACCGCCAGCCACCAGGCACTGGCATTGCCACGGGCCAATTTGAGGAGGCTGCCCCAAGTCAGCCCTTCCGCCCCGATGCCGATGCCGAGGAACGACAGCGTGGACTCCATCAATATCGCAGCGGCGACGCCAAAAGCCACCGTGATGAGCACTGGCCCGATAGCATTCGGTAGCGCATGGCGCAGCAGGATTCGGCGGTCAGGAAAGGCCATGGCACGGGCGGCTTCTATGTAGCCGAGGTTGCGGATTTTGAGCAGTTCCGCCCGCAGGTAGCGGGCGATGGAAGTCCAGCGCAGCAAGCCGATGATGGCCATCACGTAAAAAATCGAGCTTTTTTCCAACACTGCCACCATCGCCAGCAGCAGCAGCAGGCCGGGGATGGAGTTCATTACTTCGATGGCCCGCATGATGATGAGGTCGAGCGGGAGGGTGATTTTGCGGATTTGCACCAGCTTGTTGACCAAGGCGGAAAGCCCGTTTGCCACCAAAAAAACAAGCGCCACGATGGCCAGGCTTTTGAGCAGTTCCCAGCCGAGGCCACCGTTTTTCGCTGCTTCCGACAAGGTGAAGCCCCTTGCCTTAAAGCCATAAAACCACGCAAAAAACGCTGCCAGCAAGTTCAATACCAGCCCCACCCAACTGACCCTCATCCGGTCGTCGCCGAAGTACCCGGCCAGCGAGCCGAGCAGCAATCCAATCAGCGTCGCAATGCCCATCGAGATGATGCCGACGAGCAGTGCCACCCTCGTTCCAGCGACCATGCCTGCCGCCACGTCACGCCCAGATTGGTCGGTGCCGAGCCAGTGCCGCCAGCGCCAGGACTTCAGGGTTTGTTGGCCAAATGGGCTGCGGAAATTATTGTTTTTCAGGTCGAGGGAGGAGGAGGAATACGGTATCGGTGGGAAAAGGACGGCCTCGTACTCATGCTCGTCCCAGCTCTTTTGCAGGAAAATCGGGTCCCATTTTGCGAAGCCCAAATCCACGGCGTACTGCTTGAAGACGGGGAAATACGATTGGCCACCAAGTTTGCAGTACAGCGGTTTTTCGTTGGCGATGAAGTCGCCGAACAGGGCCACAAACCCCAGCACGAGCAGCACCCGCCACGACCATAGCGTCATTCGCCGCTTGCGGAAGCGCCGCCGGACGAGCGACCACGGGCTTTGCGCCAGCGTGCCTTGCTCAGCCTTTTCGGCCAGTTGGTTTGGCTTGTTCTTGAAAATACCCATTCAATTTTTATGTTGAAATTGTCAATTGCGCAGCCATTGACTGCACACTGCCAACTGTCTAACTGCCAACTTCTTCTCCTTCCTCCGCCTGAAAATACTTCGCCACCTTCGCCGCAGCCCCCTTGCCAATGGCCGCTTCCACTTCCTCGGCGCTGGCTTCCCGCATTTTTTTTACCGAACCAAAATGCTTCAGCAATTTGTCAGCGGTCTTCGTGCCGATGCCTGGAATGTCTTCGAGTTCGGTTTTGGTGAAGTCCTTTGAACGCTGGTTTCGGTGGAAAGTGATGGCGAAGCGGTGCGCCTCGTTCCGTGCCTGCTGGATGAGCTTTAGGCTCTCCGATTTTTTATTGATGTAAAGCGGCACCGAGTCGCCAGGGAAGAAGATTTCTTCCAGCCGCTTCGCAATGCCAACTACAGTTACTTTAGGGATTTGCGGGGAAGTCTCGTTGCCTTCGCCGGGGGCTTTTACGCCGATGCCGAGGGCCTCGAGGCTCTTGACGGCGGCGCTGAGTTGGCCTTTTCCACCGTCAATGATAACAAGTTGCGGTAGCGTTTGGCCTTCGGCCAAGAGGCGCTTGTACCTTCGGTAAACGACCTCCTCCATCGTGGCGAAGTCGTTGGGGCCAACGACGGTTTTTACGTTGTAATGGCGGTAATCGCCTTTGCTCGGCTTGGCGTTCCGGAACACCACGCACGACGACACGGGGTAGCTGCCCTGCATGTTGGAGTTGTCGAAACACTCGATGTGGAGCGGCACGTCGGCCAGTTGGAGGTCGCTCTGGAGCGTCTTGAGGATGCGCTCGGCGCTGGTCTGCTTGCCCGTTTGCGAAGCTTCTTCTTTCTTTTTTTGGAGGAGGAAAAAATGCACGTTCTTCTCCGAAAGCTCCAGCAGTTTTTTTTTGTCGCCGATTTTTGGGACGGTCACAGTCACCGTTTCATCGGCCACCGGAATCTCCATCGGCACGATGACTTCCGGGGCAATGCTCTGAAACCGCTCCCTTATTTCGAGGATGGTGAAAGCCAGCAAATCGGCCTCGTCGTCGTCCAAGTTTTTCACCATTTCCTGTGTCCAAGTGTTGATAATCGCGCCGTTAACGACCTTGATGTAGTTGACGTAGGCGTTCTTTTCGTCACTGGCAATACTGAAAACGTCCACATCCCGAATGGTGGTGCTCACCACAGTGCTCTTGCCCTGATAGTCTTCGAAAGCCGTCAATTTTTCCTTGATTCGTTGGGCTTTTTCAAACTCCATGCGCTCAGCGTGGCGGGCCATTTCCTGTTGGAAGTGGCGTTTTACTGAGCCGAAATTACCCCGCAGCATGTTTTTTATCTGCTCTATTTTTTCGTTGTAATTCTCCTCCGTTTCAAAGCCTTCGCAGGGGCCTTGGCAGTTTTTGATATGGTATTCGAGACAGACTTTGAATTTGCCCTTGGCAATGTTTTCCTCCGTCAAACTGAGGTTGCAGGTGCGCAGGGGGAAGAGCTGTTTTATCAAATCCAAAATCACTTCCACTCGAAACTTGGAGGTGTAGGGCCCAAAGTACGTCGAGCCGTCCCGAATGACCCGTCGGGTGAGAAAGACCCGTGGAAAGCGCTCGTTTTTGATGCAGAGGTAGGTGTAGCTTTTGCCATCCTTCAGCATCACGTTGTACGGTGGCTGGAAGCGCTTGATGAGCGTGCTTTCGAGGAGGAGGGCATCAGCCTCGGTGTCCACCAGCGTCATTTCGATGCGGTGGGCGTGCTTCACCATGACACGGGTCTTGTAGGCCATGTCCTTGGTGTTGGAGAAGTAGGAGGAGAGGCGGTTCTTGAGGTTCTTGGCTTTGCCGACGTAGAGTACCCGGTCCTCAGCGTCGAGGAAGCGATAGACCCCGGGGTCGTGGGGCCAGTTGGGTACGAGTTTTTTGTAGTCGTCGGTGGTCATTTTCGAAGATGCGAGGATTTGAGGATTCAAGGATTTGATGGGTGGCACTTTGCGGAGCAAAAGTAGTGGTTTGAAACTGGAAACCTATTTGCCGAAGGCGCAAAATTTGACCTTAAAAATAGGGTTAAAAATCAGGTTTCTAATTTTTTGGCGAAGTAGGTTTTTACGAAGCAAAATTTATACTTTCGGGTTTTAAATGCTTGCAGCATTCCTCATTCCTTATCCCTCATCCCTGTTTTTATGAAAACGCCATCCAGTAGGTTGTACGATTTGGTGAAGTCACTTTCGAGTGCCGAGCGGCGCTATTTCAAAATCTTTATCAATAGCAAAGATGCCGCCAGCAATAAGTACGTGCGGCTTTTCGATGCCATTTCTGCCAGCGACCAATTTGATGACGAGGCGCTCATTCTTGTTGTGTACGGCAAAGAAAAGGTGGAATCCCGCAAGTACTCTGAATTGAAAGCCTATCTCTATGAGCTAATCATCAAGAGCCTGCAAGCTTACGACGACACCTCATCGGTAGACTATCGCCTGAAAAACCAACTGCTCGGCGTCCGCACCCTGTTCAAACGCTCGCATTTTGAGGATTGCAAAGTCATTTTGGCGAAGCTAAAAAAAACGGCCCTAGATTATGAGGCGTTCAACGTATTGATTGAAATCTTGGACTGGGAAAAACGCATTGCATACGCCCAAACGGACATCTCCTTCCTCGATCGGGAGATGAAGCGCATCACGCAAGAGGAGCAGGATTACCTGCACAAGCTCACCAATATTTCGGCCTATCGGAATATCTTTTTCCAAATCCTTGTGGGCATCCGAAAAGACGTTTCGAGAAGTAAAACCCAACGGGAAGAGTTTGCTGCAATGATGGAAAACTCGCTGATGAAAAGCGAAGCGGAAGCACATTCTTTCATCGCTAAGGTCTTATATTATCGAATATTATCCATCTACTATTTTTCGACTTCAAATTTTGAGACTTTTTATACGTCCAGTAAAAACCTGATAAAATTGATGGAGCGAAACAAGCTCATGCTAAAAGAAGATGTATCGGAATATATCTCAGCACTGAACAATCATATCATTAGTTGCGGGCGGTTGAGCAAGGTGGAAGAAGTGCGGGAGACGCTGGATAAGTTGAACAAAATAAAGCCAAATACTGCGGATGATGAGGTGAAAATACATCGCCAATATTTTATGAATAAATTCAGGCTTTGCATTAGTACGGGCGAGTTTGAGGAGGGAGGTAGAGAGTTGAAAAGGCATTTGAAAGCAGCAGAAAAATTTGACCAGCAGTTATTTATAAAAAACAGTTTTTACCTACAATACTTCTGCATCTATTTTGGCAATGGAGATTTTCAGAACGCACTTGACAGCTTGAACGAATGGATAAGCTTAATGTCAGGTAGTGTGGAGCGAAAGGATTTACAAAGCCTTGCACGCATATTAAACTTGATTATCCACTATGAGTTAGAGAATAATATGCTCTTGGACAGCCTGTTGCGTTCGACTTATCGCTATCTGAACAAGGCCAACCGTCTTTCAGAATTTGAACGGAAAATGATGAACTTCATCCGGGAGGCTGGGAAGCCGCATTCGAGGAAAGAGATGCAACAAATCCTCGAAACCCTGAAACAGGGTTTCGAGGAACTGTCACGCCAGCCGTCTTATGGCGTTTTCGATTTGTTCGATATCATCGCCTGGCTGGAAAGTAAAATCAACGGAAAACCGTATGCCGAGGTGGTAAAGGAACGCTTTCAGCAGCAATCACTTGTGCTTGCTAACCGGGCCAAAGTTTAATTTTTGGAATGGGCTGGTCATCAAGCCATTCTCCCGAATTTCAACATCGTCCCAGTTGATATAACCGACCGAACCAGTGTCCGTAGGCACGTAGCTTTTGCCACCTTTCACTTCCAAGCTCTCCTGTTGAGTGAGGGCATTCTTTGTAAAATCGTTGAGTTTTTTAATGGTAGCCATATTACGAGTTTTTAAGTAGTTGTAAAGATAGTTGATTGCAAGGTGAAAAGTACTTCCTCCAACCTGCGAATCAAAACCATAATTTGCCAAAAGTCAGGTTTTTGAAATGCAGTATTTGGCCAACCTGACTTTTATGCAAAGTTAAATTCGTCCGGGGAGAAAGTCAAATGAAGGTGAAGGTTGCGTCGTGTAGGCTACAAAAAGGGCTTATTCGTTTTCCAAACCAAGGTCGAAGCGCTTGCGAACCTCATCTACCAGTGGGTTGATGGCCCGCATGGCGTGGTATTTTTCGCTGTCGGTGAGGCGTTTGGGCTTGGCGGGAGCGGCATTGGAGCGGGTGGGGTCTAGCTTTATGGACAAAGCTAAAAGCGGAGCATGGAGTTTTTTCCGAAGGAATTCCATCAGTTCCACCTCTTGCCGAACCGTACTTTCGGCCAGTGAAGAGCCAACAGTCACGGTGATTTGCTCTGGATTGATGTCAATATCTGCACCCCGAAGGATGGTCTTCACAGAATCCTTATCAATGGAATCAATGTAAGCGGCCCAAGCTTCTTTGAGGTCTTCGGGGGTGAGTTTGGCTGCTTCCACAGGTGCGCCGTTGGTCTCCGCTTCCTCAATTTCTGCATGGATTTCCTTCAACGACATCGAGGTCAAGCCACCAATGCCTGTTTTGCGGAGCGAAGAAACTGGCGCTGCCGCCGGTTCTTTTACCAAAATGGTATCTTGTTTTGGCGGCAAAACTTCAGCGTAGCCAGGCGCAGGATTTTGGCCATTTTGCGGCACTTCTTTTTCCTCAATTTTAGTTGCAACAGGGGGTGCTGTTTTTAATGGCGCTGGCTGCGCTGTGGCAGACTGCGGGCTGCGGACTGCGGACTGCGGACTGCTCACATCAGCCGTTTTTTTTTCAGCCCCAGGTTCGATGGCCAGTTTGATGGCCTGCCCGGCGTAACACATTTTTATGAGGTAAAGCTCGACGTGGAGCGGCTTCTGCCGGGCCATTTTGAAATTGATGTCGCAGTCGTTGCAGAGGTTGAGGGCAGTGAGCAGGAACGAGGCTGGTGCAATGGCCGCTTGCTGGCGGTAGCGTTCCCGCAGGGAGTCACCGACTTCGAGCAGCCGGAGGGTTTCGGCGTCCTTGCAAACGAGCAAGTTGCGCAGGTGTTCGGCGAGGCCATTGATGAAATGGTCGCCTTCGAACCCATTGCGCAGCACCGAATCAAAAATGAGCAGCACCTGCCGCAGGTCTTCGGTGAGCAGGGCATCGGTGATGCGGAAAAAATAGTCGTAATCGAGGACGTTCAAGTTCGTGATGACGTCGTCGTAGGTGATTTTTTTGCCGGAAGCGCTGGTGATTCGGTCGAAAATCGAGAGGGCATCCCGCAGTGCGCCGTCTGCTTTTTGGGCGATGACGTGCAGGGCGTCTCCCTCGGCTTCGATGCCCTCGGCATCGCAGATTTTTTGCAAATGGGCGACCGTGTCCTTCACTTGGATGCGCTTGAAATCAAAAATTTGGCACCGGCTGAGGATGGTCGGGATGATTTTGTGCTTCTCCGTGGTGGCGAGGATGAAAATGGCGTAGGGCGGCGGTTCCTCCAGCGTTTTCAAAAAAGCATTGAACGCCGCTTGCGATAGCATGTGAACCTCGTCAATGATGAACACTTTGTACTTGCCCTGCTGTGGCTGGAACCGCACTTGGTCCACGAGGGTGCGGATGTGCTCGACGCTGTTGTTGCTGGCGGCGTCAAGTTCCATGATGTTGAAGGAGGCGTTTTCGTTGAAGGCCCGGCAGCTATCGCAAGTGCCGCATGGCTCGAAATTGGCCGTCACGTTCTGGCAGTTGATGACCTTGGCGAGGATGCGGGCACAGGTGGTTTTGCCCACGCCCCGGGGGCCGCAGAACAGGAAGGCATGCGCCAAATGGTCGGTTTGCAACGCTTTCTTCAGCGTTTGCGACACGTGCGCTTGCCCAACGACATCCTCGAAGTGGACAGGACGGTATTTTCTGGCGGAGACAACGAAAGCCATTTCTTAGTTTGCAGTTTGACAGTGGGCAGTTGGCAGTCAGCGCAGCGTTAATTGTCAGTGATTGCTTTTTGCGAGTGGCACAAAGTTAGAAAAAATACCTCGGCGGCAGGCGGGTTGGTGGCGTTGCTTTGAGATTCTTTTTCCACAAAATTGAAAACTCAAGTTTTACCAAACTGTTAAGGTTGCTTCGCAAAAAGCATGTATTGATAGGTAAAGCCCTAACTTTACGGCTTCATTTTTACACTTTTTAAAAAAAAATAGAATCAACATGAAAAAAGTATTCCTGACACTCACTGCATTTGTGGCAGTTGGCTGCCTGACCTTGGCCAACGCTCAAATCAAAACGCCTGCGGCCAGCCCAGGTGCAAAAATCTCACAAACCGTTGGTTTGACTGACATCACCGTTGAGTACAGCCGCCCAAGCATGAAAGGCCGTACCATCTTTGGGGGCCTTGTTCCTTTCGGTGAAACATGGCGTACTGGTGCCAACAAAAACACCATGGTCACTTTCAGTGCCCCGGTGAAAATCGGTGGCAAAGACCTCAAAGCAGGCACTTACGCCCTTTTTACTGTACCGGGAAAAACGGAGTGGGACATCATTTTTTACACGGACACTGAAAACTGGGGCAATCCAGAAAAATGGGACGATGCTAAGGAAGCCGTTCGTTTCAAAGCAAAGGTTCAGGAGTTCCCGATGGTCATTGAGTCATTTATGGTTGACCTAGGCAACCTCAGCAATGACGGCTTGGAAATGAGCATTGGCTGGGAGAAAACGATAGTTTCTTTCCCCATCAAATTGACGACAGACGACGTCGTTTCTGCCTCTATCAAGAAAACAATGGCGGGCCCAAACGCTGACGATTTTTACAACGCTGGCCGCTACTATTTTGAGTCTGGCAAAGACCTCAAGCAAGCCTACGACTGGATTCACAAATCCAACGAAATGGACGGGACAGACCAGAAATTCTGGAAATTGCGCCAAGAATCATTGGTACTGGCTGGCCTCGGCAAATACAAAGATGCCCTTGCAGTTGCTGAAAAATCAAAGACTTTGGCTGTCACTGCTGGCAACAAAGACTACGAGCGCATGAACACGGAGTCCATCGCTGAGTGGAAGAAGAAGATGTAATTAGGAATGAGGAAAGAGGGATGAGGAATGGGCACGACCCAATTCATCCCTCATTCCTCACACCTTATCCCTGTAAAAACATCTCCTCCAGTTCGTCCATATCAAATGATACAAAACAGTTTCGCCCGGACGGGCTTTTGAAAGGCATTGCGCAAGCAAAAAGTTGGTCAATCAACTCCTGCATTTCCCGCACCGACAGGGAAGTTCCACGTTTTGTGGCGGCGCTCCGAGCCATGGAGCGGGCCAAATTTTCCTTCAAATCAAGGCTGAGTTCGATGTTGCGCTTGTACTGTTCGAGCAGCATTTCAATGATTTTCACCTCGTTCTGCCCACCAGTCAAGTCCGCAGGTATGCCGTGGATGATGAACGTATCTTTGCCGAACTCCTGAATATCAAAGCCGAGTTCGTTGATGGTGCTCATGATGTCGCCAAAGATGGCGGCGTCGGCAGTTGGCAGCGTAAACGTCTTGGGGAAAAGCTCTTTTTGGGTAAAAACCTGCTTGTTTTCTAGTGTTTCCAAGTAGCGTTCGTAGAGGATACGCTCGTGCGCCGCCTGCTGGTCAATGAGTATAAAACCCGATTTGATGTGGCTGACGATGAAGCTCGATTGGACCTGGTATGGCTCTTTTTGGTTTTTGGAAAAGGAGCTGCCCGCATCGTCCAACTCACCCGTTGCCGCCCAGTTACTGCCGATGGTAATTGTCTCGTCACCTTCGTTTGGTACGACACCCTGCCTCGGCGTCTCCTCCATTTCATCAATGTCGGCGTATAGTTTTTGCCAGTTGCGCAGGTTCAAATCATCACGGGAGGTGGTAGTAGGGCGCTCGAAGCCGCCGCTTCGGTCCGAATGTTCCTGTCTGCGGGGCTGTGACATTTCCGCTTCAAAATCGGATTGTGGCGCTACCGAGAATGGCAGTCCAAAATTCTTCGTCGCTGAAAAACTGGTCTCTGCCTCAAAATCCAGCTCCGGCATGATACTGTGCGAACCCAGCGCATGGCGCACTGCTACCCGCAGGTAATTATAGACCAGCCGCTCGTCGTCGAACTTGATTTCCTGCTTTGTCGGGTGTACGTTGATGTCAATTCTCGCAGGGTCCATCTCCAAGAAAATCACGTAAAACGGATAGGTTTCCTTCGGTAAAAGTTCCTCGTAGGCCGTCATCACAGCGTGGTGAAGGTAGCCGCTTTTGATGAAGCGGTCGTTGACGAAGAACAACTGCTCCCCCCTCGTTTTCCTCGCAAATTCAGGTTTTCCGATAAAGCCACCGATGCTCATCACGTCGGTTTCCTCCTTCACGGGCACTAGTTTTGGGTTAAAATTATTCCCAAAAATACCTACGATTCGCTGGCGCAAATTGCCGGTAGGCAAATGGAAAACCTCGGTGCCGTTGTTGTGGAGCGAAAAGAAGACGTCCTCGTTGGCCAGTGCTATGCGCTGGAACTCATCGAGGATATGCCGCATTTCAATCGGGTTCGATTTCAGGAAATTGCGGCGGGCAGGTACGTTGTAAAATAGGTTTTTTACCGAAAGATTGGAGCCGGCTGTACATTGGCAAGGCTCCTGCACCACCAATTTTGAGGCTTCAATGGCAATGCGGGTTCCGAGTTCCTGGTTGTGCGGGCGGGTGCGAAGTTCGACCTGTGACACAGCGGCGATGGAAGCCATTGCCTCGCCCCGAAAGCCCATCGTGCGAATGGCGAAGAGGTCGCTCGCCTCCCGGATTTTGGAGGTGGCATGGCGCTCGAAGCACATTCGGGCATCAGTTTCCGACATCCCGCAGCCATCGTCAATCACCTGAATCAGCGCCTTTCCGGCGTCTTTTACGATGAGCTTCACGCTCTTTGCGCCAGCGTCAATGGCATTTTCCATCAACTCCTTCACAACGGAGGCGGGCCGCTGCACGACTTCGCCGGCGGCAATCTGGTTTGCAATAGATTCTGGAAGTAGCTGAATGATGTCAGCCATGATTGGTATTCCCCGGTGGTTTTGGGTTTGGGTATTTTTGAATTTAAGTGGGTTAGAGTTGCCTCACAAGCACGTAAAATCACAAACACGCAAACTCAATTTTATTCAAAATAATGAGCGAATCGGGGCAAATATACCTCAATTGCATAGAAAGCGAGAATCATCAGCACGGCGATGACAATCACCAGCCTCATATTGGACTTTGCAGCTTGACTTTGGCGAGATTTCCGAGCGGCCAAATTGGTGCTTTGGCGGCTCATATTGCGCCTGATGCGTGCCTTAAGGGCTTCAGGATTGTCGCCTTGCATCTCTTCCGCTGTCTTCCGGCGTTCCAGCATTTCCTCTCGTTTTTCATCGTAAAAACGAGGTTGGTAAGTGAACCCCACCGGTTTTATTGGTTTGAAAAATCCGAAAAGTGCCATGTGCAGGAATTTTATTGCTGCATTGTTTTATTGCTGAATTGTTATTTCAACCACTGTTTAACAACATGACAATTCAGCAATTCAACAATGCTTTGTAAACAACGTCTGTAGCCAGTTCCCAGTTGAATTTGGCTCGCTGGAGGCGGCCATTGGAGACTAGCCTATTGCAAAGATGGTCATCCTCGCTGATTCGGTGCATGGCTTCGGCGATTTCTTCCACTGAATTTGGGTCAACTAACAGGGCAGCATCGCCAGCCACTTCCGGCAACGAAGATACGGTGGAAGTCACAATCGGCACCTCGGCGTGCATGGCCTCCAGCACTGGCACACCGAATCCCTCGAACAGCGAAACGTACACCAAGGCCGTAGTTGCGCCCATCAGTTTTACAGAATCTTCATCGCTCACGTAGCCCAAAAACTGAATGTCGGCTTGGTGCTTGGCAGCTTCAAATGCAGATTTCACATCTCCAGCCTGCCAAGCAAAACGGCCTGCAATGAGCAGCTTGTGAGGTGAACCGGTTGCCTTTTTAAACTGGTCAAAAGCAGCGATGAGGCGATGGACGTTTTTCCTTGGATGAACAGCGCCGATGTAGTAAAAATAGGATTCTCCTTCGGCAAAAACCTCCCTAACTGACTGTTTTTCAACAGGTTGCAGTGGTCTGAAAATATCACGGCAGCCATTTCCCGATACGCTTATTTTCGCTGGTGCAATGCCGTATTGCTTTACCAAATCTGTCTTTGTAAACTCGCTTACCGCCACGATGCGGTCGGCACGTTGATTGAATTTTTTGGTAAAAAACTGATAGTAAAGCCGCTGGAAAAATGACACTTGCTGAGGGTAGTGGACATGTGCAAGGTCGTGGGTGACGAGCACGGTTTTCACATCAGCACCCAAGGCCAGAAAATTATCTGGGGAAAGAAAAACATCAATCTTGTAACGTTTCAACGCTCGCCGAACCGACCACTCGAACCACCAAACGAATAAAAGCGGATGCCTTGCCGGCGGGAACAGGACGACGGGCGACACATTTTTACCAAAAATAAAACTGGGGTCGAAAGGTCGGTCAAAAAAGAAAAAAAACTCATGCTCAGGATGCTGTGCTACCAGCCGCCTGACCACTTCATGGGTGAAAAGGCCGATGCCCTCCAGCCTATTTTTCAACAAAAAGCGTGTATTGACGGCAATTCTCATTCAAAAAATCAGTTCCGTCTGAAAAGCCCAGCAATGAACAAAAGGACGATGGCGCCCGCCGCAGAAGTAAGAATGGTGCTGAGGGTACCGCTGCCCAAAGAAATGCCCAGCTTACCAAAAAGCCAGAATCCGATGAAGCCTCCTACGATGCCAATGATGATGTTGCCGAGCAGGCCAAAACCATAGCCTTTGAAAAGAACGCCAGCCAGCCAGCCAGCTACTGCGCCAATGATGAGGGTATAAAGTAATCCTTCCATAGTTGATGTTTTAAGTTGGTTTGAAAATTTCGATAAAACTAAGGAATAATTGCTGCTTTTTTGCACCTTGAATTTTTCATTATGCAAATCATCGAAAAATACTTCCCTAACCTAACCGCCGAGCAGCGCCAACAGTTCGCCGCATTGGATTCGCTCTACCGTGATTGGAATGCAAAAGTCAACCTCATTTCACGCAAGGACATTGACCATCTTTATGAGCACCATGTGCTGCATTCGCTGGCTATCGCACGGCTGATTCAATTCAAACCCGATGCTGAAATCTTGGATGTAGGCACTGGTGGCGGCTTTCCTGGCATTCCGTTGGCCATCCTGATGCCTGAAGTGAAGTTTCATTTGATTGATGGCACCTTGAAAAAAATCAAAGTGGTGCAGGATGTCATCGAACAGCTTGGACTACAAAATGCAAAAGCCGAGCAAATCAGGGCCGAGGAGCTAAAGAAAATGCAATACGATTTCGTGGTTACAAGAGCGGTGGCGGAGCTGAACCAACTCAGGCTTTGGACTTCGCAACGACTGTTCAAAACCAAAGAGTCGCACACCTTGCCGAACGGTCTAATCGCTTTGAAAGGTGGGAAAATCAAAGCAGAAATCAAAGCAATACCAAAAGGTGAATACACCGAAACCTACCTGATTTCCGATTTTTTTGAAGAAGAATATTTCAAGGAAAAATACGTGGTGTACCTCCAAGGGTAAACGAAAAATGGCCGGGCGTTTTTTAAGCGCCCGGCCAATCTTTCTAATTTGAGATACCAATGATTATTCGTCGTCAGAATCGTCTCCAACACCAGCCGTAGCTGGGATTTTGACTTGATTAGAACTTATTTTCTCCTTGATTTTCAACTCAATTTCCCTTGCCACTTCTGGGTTATCCCCTAGGAAGGTCTTCGCAGCATCCCTGCCTTGAGCAATTTTCGCCCCATCGTAAGCGTACCAAGCACCACTTTTATTGATGATACCAAAGTCAACGCCCATGTCCACGATTTCACCCGATTTGGAGATGCCTTCCCCGAAGGTAATGTCAAACTCCGCTGTGCGGAATGGTGGTGCCACTTTGTTTTTCACCACTTTCACTTTCACGTGGTTGCCCGTCACGTTCCCTTCTTTATCCTTGATGGCCTGTCCATTGCGACGGATGTCGAGGCGGATGGAAGCATAGAACTTGAGGGCGTTTCCACCAGTCGTAGTCTCCGGATTACCGAACATCACGCCGATTTTTTCCCGTAACTGGTTGATAAAGATGCAAGTACAGCCCGTCCGGCCAATGGCTGCGGTCAACTTCCGCATGGCCTGCGACATGAGGCGGGCTTGGAGGCCCATCTTCGAGTCGCCCATCTCCCCCTCGATTTCAGCTCGTGGCACGAGTGCCGCTACCGAGTCAATCACGATGATGTCAATCGCACCTGAGCGGATGAGGTTCTCTGTGATTTCGAGTGCTTGCTCGCCGTTGTCGGGCTGCGAAATGAGCAGGTTTTCCGTGTCCACACCAAGTGCCTCGGCATAGCTGCGGTCGAAGGCGTGCTCGGCATCCACGAAGGCGGCGATGCCACCTGCCTTTTGACATTCGGCAATGGAATGGATGGCCAAGGTCGTTTTACCCGAAGATTCCGGGCCGTAGATTTCAATGATACGGCCACGTGGGAAGCCCCCAACGCCAAGCGCAATGTCAAGCCCAAGTGAGCCAGTGGAAATGGTCTCTACATCGAGCACTTGCTTATCTCCGAGGCGCATGACCGTACCCTTTCCGTAGGTTTTGTCAATCCGGTCAATCGCCAGGCCCAACGCTTTTAATTTTGATTCTTTATCCTGAAACATGTGTTCTGGTTTAATTTGATAGTAATTGTTTTAAAAACATTGCAAATCTAAAACATTTTAGATTTAAAACAAATTTTTTGAAAAAAGAAAAACATTTTTTTTGAATGGTGGGCAAAAACCGAGGCAAGGTTTGATTTCATAGCCCAAATTTCTGTCAGTTGGAATAGGAATGTGGACGAAAGGTAGAACTAATGTGGGAGATTGGGAAATTAGGAATTGGAAATTTTTCGGTCACCAAATAAAACAGAAAAGCCCTTCAGGCGGAGGGGGCCATGAAGGGCTTTCGGTGGTCTGCCACAGTAGCTCAGTGCATTGGGTTCAACGCTGTTTGCTCACTGTAGCGCAGTATGTTTTGGAGGGCAGATGGTCTGGGGCTGAACTTGGCTTTTGGTAGTTGGAGGTAGCTCTGGTACAGCTCCTGATATTCCTCCATCAGGAGTGGATTCTCGCTCAAAGATTCAGCAATTTCGAGGGTTTCAGCCGCCGAAGTTTCCCGATAAATGAAGCGAATCAAATCGAGTTGTGTATAGTATTGTTTCATTCAAATAAATAATGGTTAGTTAAAAGTGCATTGGTTTGAAAATCGCCTATAAAACTACCCCCCACTTTTAATTATTGTTTTTGGGGTAAAAAAATCGAGAAAAATTGGTCGAAAAAACATGTTGACCAAAAAAGACTGGCTTTTTGAGGGTGGACTTTCTAAGGTTTTGCATCGAAGTTTATCAATTTTTGCAACTCGCTTACAAAATCCAGCTTCGGAACCTCCGCCTTCAATTGTTGCAAAACCTCACCCTGTTTTCTCAAAAATTCCTGATGTTCAACTGATTGCGCATGAAATGGCCGATGCGCCAAAGCCGTCAGAACCCCTTCGATGCGGCCGCACAGCGCCTTTGTTTTTTCTTCAAAAAAAGCATTTTCAAAATATCGCCAGATATAATCGGTGCCCAACTGGTTGGGATGCGCCATGTCTTCCGCATAAAATCGGTAGTCCCGCAGGTCGTCCAACAAAATTTCATAGGCAGGAAAATAATGCACAAACGGCAGTCGCTGCGTGATTTCCTCCAGCGCCAGTAGCAGTGTGGCCTTGCTCCGCTGGTTTTCCATCAGCCCATCCCGCAGGTGCCGTACCGGGCTGACGGTAGCGATGATTTCGAGGTCGGGCAATTCCGCTTTCAGTTTTTCAAAAACGGGCAGCAACGCCTGCACCACTTCGCTCTCCGTGAGCCGCTTGCGTTCAAATTCGGCGGCAGGGACTTTGTGGCAATTCGCCACCACCTTCCCTGTTTTTTTCAACACAAAAACATGCGCCGAGCCGAGCGTCACGAGCAGTCGGTTGGTGTTTTTCAAAAAAGTTTTTCCTTCAAAAAACAATCGCTTGATGCCTTCCAGTGCAGCGGTTTTGCTAGGGCTCGAGAAGCTGCCGTGGTGCTCGAAGCTGTGCCAAAGCCCTTGGTTTTCCAGCAAATCGGCTTCGGTGAAATCGTTGCCAGACACCAGCCGCCCCAGCGAATTAGCAATGGAAATCGGGTTGAAAACAATGCCAAAAGGATTGACCAGCGTAGGAAATTTCAGGCGCTCCAGCCGCCTGCCCATTTGCTCCGCAAAACAAGAGCCGAGGCAAAGCACCCGGTCGGTGTGCGCCATGGAAACGCTGCTGCGGAAAGGGGGGAACACTGTGCGGAAGGACTGCATCCTAAAAGTTTTGAGTTGAGAGCTGTGAGTTTCGAGTTAAGCACAAACTTCTCGAAACTCGCTACTTGCCGCTCGAAACTAGGTTATCGCTGCTTCGCAAACTTCAATTTGTAGTCCGCCTTGCACTGGCCAATGCGTATTTTTTCAAGCTTTCGCTTGACGAGTTGTTTTTTGAGGGGCTTGAGAAGCTCTGTGAACAACACGCCTTCCGTGTGGTCGTATTCGTGCTGCACCACCCTGGCGTTCAGGCTGTCAAAAGTCTCTTCGTGCTCCACGAAGTTTTCGTCGAGGTAGCGTAGGCGGATGAAAGTTGGCCTGTCCACATCGCCACGAATATCGGGGATGCTCAGACAGCCTTCCTCGAAAGTCCATTCCTCGCCTGTCTCGGCCAGCTTT
>JBGSWN010000215.1:0-130959 GCA_041752395.1 Saprospiraceae bacterium
TAGGCGGCGTAATAATTGGAGTCGTTGTAGGGGGTTCCGTTGGCGCCGCCGTCCCAAATCGGCTCGTACATGTTTTTGAACAAAGTGGATTGGATGCCTTGGCAATACTGTGTCGGGTCACGGTGCGCATCGCTAGGAAAGCCAACAATGACGGTATGTTCGCCCATGCCCAGCTCGGCGTATTTTTCAAAAGTTGAAAGGCTAGCGTCGTAGCCAGCCGTTTCCACGTAGCTTTCGAAAATGCCGGGGCGGAGGGATTTCACGCCAGCACCAAGCACGTTTCCACCGGAAGGAGCAGATCCGCCAGCAGCGAGCAACGCCAGTTGGGTTTCAGAAAATGAGGTGTATTGGCCAATATTGGCGGCAGGATGGAAACCGTAGGGATAGGGATTAACCTGGTTGTTTGCCGTGAAATTGACCTGGGCTTGCAGGGTCAGCACAAACAGGTACGACAAGGTCAAAGCGTAAATTTTGGACATAGCGTTTGTTCAGTTTTTCGATTACCGCAAAGAAGGGGGAAGAATGTAAAAATGTGTTCAGATGTAAGCTAAGGGCGAGAGGAAAGGCCAAAGATATAGGAATTATTTTGGAGAAAAAAATCAAAAATGGCTGGAAAAGTACAGTTTAAAAGTTTTTACCATAAAAATTAGCAAGTGATTGGACGGAGAAATGCATTGAATTTTGGTTCTGCAAATACTTGACTTTCAAGTGATTACAAAAAGAGGAGCTGAAATTCAGTTCCTCTTTTTTTTAATTAGGCTTCGATTAAAGCCATCACCGCTAATATTCTTTCGTAAAGTTCCAAGGGTTTGAAAGGCTTTGAGAGATAGTCGTTCATGCCAATTTCAAGACATTTTTCCTGTTCTTGTTTGGTAGAATTCGCCGTCAGGGCGATAATCGGTACTTGACTGAATTCCCTTATCTTTTTGGCGGAATCAATGCCGTTCATAACAGGCATTTGAATGTCCATCAAAACCAAGTCATATTCTTTGTCCCGAACAGCTTCGAACCCAATTTGGCCGTTATCCGCAATGTCCACCGACACAAAACTGGACCAAGTGGTGAGGACTTTTTTGGTTGCCAATTGATTGAGGAAATGGTCTTCGACTAACAAGATTTTCATCGGTGAAATTGGTGCTACCCCCGCTTTGAAGAGCACTTGTTTGGCTGGCCTTACTGGAATTTTCACCGAAATGACGGAGCCTTTTTCATCCAAATTGGCAAAATTGAGTGTGCCTTCCAGTGACTTGATAAGTTTCGTGGAAATGGCGACCCCCATGAGTCGCTTTGAAGCTGCTGCCTCTTTTTCATTTCCATCAAAGGCCTTTTTCATCAACTCCTCAGCGTTCGTCACTTCCTTCAATTCAGTGGCATTATAGCGTTTTTCACTGCTTTGGATACTAATATTTAGCGCTAATTTATCATTTTGAATGTCGTTGCATGTAACACCCACGGTTATCAATTCACCCTCATTTCCTTGCCGCAGTGCATGTTCGATGAGGTTGTAGATAATCTGCGTAACCTTTCGAGGGTCAGCAGTTATTTTTTCAGGTAATTTTTTGTCTGGGGCAAATTTGACGGTCATCATTGCCGTATCTGCCTTGATTTTCACCACGTTCTCAGCTCCCTTCAAAAACTCAAGCAGTACAATGTCCTCCGCCTCATCCTTGACGTTTTCCGTAACCATCAAAGAGAAGTTCAACAGGTTGTTGACGGAGATGGAGAGGTCGTTGACGGAAGTTTTCAGGTCGGTAATGAGGAGGTCCTGTTGGTGGGAGGTCTCAGAATTGCCCAACAAGAACATCAAATTGACGATGGAAGATAGCGGCGTGCGTATTTGAAAACCAAGGTCTGCCAGCACTTCTTCCTGGATTCGAGCGGTTTGATTGGAAATTGCTTTTTCCATGAGCAGCCGCTCCGATGTTTTGCGCTCTGTAATGTCTTGAATACTACCAACCAGCACTACCCTGTGGCCCGAATCCTCAATCTTGACCATCGCCTGCACCATGACATGCCGAACGATAGTACCCTCCAAAACGATTCGGTGCTCAATATTATGCACCGCTCCATCCTTCCCAGCTTCCTCAAAAAATGAACCTACATTGCCGATATCCTCCTTCTGTACGTATCGCATATATTCAGAAAGCGCAGGGCTTAGGCTACCTTGTTGGATATTGAAAATATGAAAAACCTGCTCTGACCATATCATTTCGTTGGTCACCACATCCATTTCCCAAGTACCGAACTGTGCAATTTTTTGAGTCTCAAGAAATCGTTTTTTGTGTGACTCAAAAGCCAGTGCAGAATCTTCCAGTTTACTCTGAACGGAAAAACGGTGCATTGAAAAGCGTGCAACCCGGCAAAGCGTTTTTGCATCGAAAGTTCCTTTCAACAGATAATCCTGCACACCAGCTTTAACGCTTTGATTGATGATTATTTCGTTGTTGAGGTAGGTCACTACTACGACTGGAATGCTTGGGAAATGTTCTTTGAATTGTGAAATCGTCTTGAAACCGGAAACGTCGTCGAGTTGAATATCCAAAAAGACCATATCGATGGCCAACTGTTCCAATATTTTCTCGCCTTTTGCAAAGTTGGCAGCATGGTGAAAGTCAAATTTATAACCAATATCCTTGAGGTAAGCCTCCAGCAATTGCGCATCGTCTTCTGAGGTGTCAATGGAGAGGAAAGTTAATTTGACTGGCTTGTTGCTCATTAATTTGGCGTTTTCAAAATCTGTTTAATTAATAAAAAAATCAATGAATCATTGATGGTAAAATGGCCGTGTTGAGCCAGAAGTCTTCAATTTTCTTGATGATTTCAAAGAAATTGTCAAAGTCAACTGGCTTGTTTATATAACAGTTGACATGAAGGTCATAACTATGAAGTACGTCTTGTTCCGCATTTGAAGTGGTAAGAATTACGACCGGAATGCTCCGTAGTAGTGGATCGCCTTTTATTTCACCCAGCACTTCTCTCCCATCTTTTTTAGGAAGGTTCAAGTCAAGCAATATAAGGTCTGGACGGTTGGAAAATTGGTAGGGAGCCTCTTTATGAAGAAAATTAATTGCCTCAAGGCCATCCATCACCACATCCAGCTGTACCTCAAGTTGACCTTCCTTGAAAGCCTCTTGTGCAAGCCTAACGTCGCCTGGATTGTCCTCTATCAGTAATATATTCAAGGGTCTAGTCTTTCTCATTTAAGTTATTTAAGCATATTTGTTGTCTGGCCAGCGTGAAAGTCAGTGGATGTAATTCCTGATGGCCTCCAAAGAAAATTCCAGCAATTATTTTTGAGAAAATTCATTGCAGCTGATAGCCGAAAAAGGGGGGATGGAAGCAGAATTGAAAAGCAGGGTTATTTTTGCCCAAGATTCAAAATCATTTTTCCAAATTTAAACATGCAAAATTTAAACCAATTTCAGGAAGCCTTCGAATTGTACTTGCACAGCAATCGTTTTGAAAACAAGCCACAGGAGCTTTATGAGCCTGCCAATTATATTCTTTCCCTAGGCGGAAAAAGGCTTCGTCCAGCCACCCTCTTGGCCAGCTATTACTTGTTTGAGGATGAAGTGAGGCGGTCGTTGCCCGCCGCAATGGCGGTGGAAGTCTTTCACAATTTCTCTTTGGTGCATGACGACATCATGGACGCAGCGCCCCTGCGCCGAGGTCAACCAACTATCCATCAAAAATTTGGCCTGAATGCAGGAATTCTTTCCGGTGATGCGATGCTGGTTTTGGCCTTTGACTTTCTGCTAAAAACAGAATCAGACAGACTTGTTGACCTAATCAAGATTTTCACAAAAATGGCAGTGGAAGTTTGCGAGGGTCAACAAATGGACATGAATTTTGAAACACAAAAGGACGTAAGCATTCAGGAATACCTGAGAATGATTGAATTGAAAACTGCTGTACTCGTCGGTAGCTCCTTTCAGTTGGGTGCCTTGATTGGAGGTGCATCAAAGGAGGATGCCCAATTGCTTTACGATTTCGGACGTAACCTAGGAATTGCTTTCCAATTGCAGGACGACCTGCTCGATGCCTTCGGCGACCCTAAAAAATTTGGAAAAAAACCGGGGGGAGACATCATCCAAAAGAAAAAGACATATTTATACCTTAAAACTTTGGAAATGGCCCCAAAAGAAACCGCTATCCGTTTTGAGGAAATTTACAATACTGACAATGCAGATGAAGCAACTAAGATTGCTCAGGTTCTTAGCCTTTTTGAAGAATTCGATATTAGAAATTTAACGGAAAGAAAAAAAGAAGATTACTGGCAAGAATCCCTGCAATCGCTGAGAAGTGTTAGCGCACCCGAAAGTCGAAAATTACTGCTTGAGAATTTCGCTGTTGCACTCATGAACAGGGAATTTTAAAATGAAAAAGGAGCAACCACAAAGGCGGTTACCCCTCACACTATGAAACACTATTTCTTTCAGGTAAAATGGGCAAACTTAAGTTCTAGGAACAAAGTAGTTTAAAATACAGAATTTAGGATGTTAGGTGGTAAGTATCAGCTAAACTGGCGGTGCAAATCTAATTTGTTGTGCTAATTTTACAAAGCAAAATCTAAGAAATTAGAAAATACTTAACAAAATCGCCCCTTTGTCTGAAAAAAACTTCCATGAAATAGTAATCGAAATAAATTATCATCAAAAAAACAAGATGCACAACCTACTGTAAATCAATTTTTTTAAAAAAAGAACGAATGTTTAATCATAACTTTTAACTGTATATTTCAAAACAACAAATTCAAAATAAATTAAATCTATGACAATCAATTTCAAGAATAGTTTCGCTTCAGTCCTACTTTGTTTTGCTTTTTTCCACCTAACCAGCCAAAATGCACCGCTTGAGATTCAAAAAATTCAAGTTGATGTGGTCTATTTAGCCTCCAATTTACTGGAGGGACGTGAGGCTGGAAAGCCTGGTAGCGAGCTTGCTGCGCAATACATTGCATCTAGGTTTGAGCAAATCGGCCTTGAACCCAAAGGGCTTGGAGGCTCCTGGTTTCAACCATTTGAATTTAATTACAACGCCAACCCCCACGAGAAAACAGGTGGCGAGCCCCGCATCAGCAAGAATATCGTGGGGTACATTGACAACAAAGCAGCTAATACAGTTGTGATAGGTGCACATTATGACCATTTGGGCATGGGGATGCCTGGCGCTTCTTTGTATGTTGGCGACCCAGCCGTTCACAATGGCGCAGATGACAATGCCAGTGGGGTAGCTTCTCTGCTTTTTTTGGCAGAGTACTTAAAAAATTCCAACTTGAAAGGCAATAACTACCTTTTCCTTGCCTTTTCAGCAGAGGAACTAGGTCTTGTTGGCTCCAAAAAATTTGTTGAAACCCCAAGTTTGAGCTTAGACAATGTCAATTACATGCTCAATATGGACATGGTTGGCCGTCTAAATGAAGAAAAAGTCTTGGCCATCAATGGTGCGGGCACGTCACCAATTTGGAAGGATGAACTTGCTAAAATCAAAGTAGGAGGCATCAAAGTCAAGACAACTGACAGTGGTATTGGACCTTCTGACCACACCTCTTTTTACCTAAAAGATTTACCAGTTCTGCATTTTTTCACTGGCCAGCACACAGACTACCACAAACCATCCGATGATAGCGAACTTGTCAATTATCAGGGAATCTATGATGTTTCAATGTTCATCGCCACCTTGGTCAACGACCTGAATGATTCGGGGAAACTTGAATTCACTAAAACCAAAGACGAGTCGCAGCAAGCTGCCAGCTTCAAAGTGACGCTCGGCGTAATGCCCGACTATGTCTTTGAAGGTGAAGGTATGAGGATTGATGCCGTGATGGACGATAAGCCAGCGATTAAGGCTGGCTTGGAGAAAGGTGATATTGTCATCCAAATTGGGGATGTGCAAGTCAAAACCATCTATGATTACATGGATGGCCTGGCAAAATTCAAGAAAGGTGACAAGGCAAAAGTGAAGGTGAAACGCAAGGATACTATTGTAGAAAAAGAGGTGGAGTTTTAACCTAAATTCTTCAGCGTAAATTATAAAAAAGCCGGAAAGCCCTGAATGAGCAAAGTTTCATTCAGGGCTTTTTTTAGCCTTGATTTCCGCAATAGGATGATTGATAGCAATGATTTGAACCTATTCAGCTCCACCGATTGCCATCTTTGCAACGCAGCCAAAAAGGATGAGAATGCCGAATAATGCAAGCATAGTTTGTAGTTTTTGTTTTAACAAATCGAAGTCGTAGTTTATTGCCGATAGGAAAAAGTCAAGGGGAAAAGAAGCCTGAACATTGTCAAAAGCAGGCTGAACGGGGAATTAAAGTTTAGGATAAGGAAAAAAGCAGGCCAATTTTATCTAAAAGCGGCTGGTGAGTAGTTTTGCAATGGCATTCCTAAAGGTTAACGCTTCGTAATTACACCATTTGAAGAAATTTCAAGCCCTGAATCCGGGAAGTCGGCTTTGGTGAGTTCTTTGATTTTAGCAATTACCCTTTTTTGAGGGTCAATTTTCGGCCCGTGTGTTTTCTGCTGATAAATGGGAGTGATTTCACCCTTTTGAAACTCCCCTTTTTCATTGGTAAAAACCTTGATAATTGGTGCAAACCCAGCCGGACCATTCAGGCTGAACCGACCATAGGTGCAAAAATTGCCAAGGCTGTAAGCAATAAATCGGCCTTTGTAAAGCTCCACGGCACGGGTTACATGCGGCCCGTGTCCTAATACCACATCAGCGCCAGCGTCAATCACTGCATGGGCAAATTTATTGACATTACCCCTGTCCTCCCCAACATACTCCTCGGGTTCCTTCGTAACATGTTGATGATCAGCGCCTTCTGCTCCACCATGAAACGATACAATGATAATGTCGCAAGTTTTTTCGAGCGATGCTACAATTGCTTTTGCCCGTTCAATTTTTCGAATATCGCAAGTACCTGAATTTGGAGCAAAGGCGCAAAACCCGAACTTCAAACCATTTCGTTCAAAAATCGCAGTTTCATCGGTTCCTTCCAACCCAGCAAATGCTATCCCAGCATTTTTTAAGACCGCTTTGGAGCCTTTTCTTCCCGCTGGCCCGAAATCCCCCGAGTGATTATTTGCAATGCTCAAGACATCAAAACCTGCATCGCTAAAGTGCCTGATGTAACTGGCTGGCGACCTGAAAACATAGCATTTTGAAGAGTCATTGCAGGTTTTTGGCGTTCCCTCACCGTCGAACATGGCGCCCTCCATGTTCCCAAAAGTTACGTCGGCGTTCTTCAGTACCTCTCGAACATCTTTCAAAAGGTCCAAACCACCGTTGGAAGGCAAGTATGACTTTGATGGATAATTGGTGCCGAGCATCATATCTCCCACACCTATTATACTGACCGTCTTAGTCTCTTGACAAATAGCATGAAATGGCAAGGAAAATAGTATCGCAAAAAAAAGACTCCCTGCTCGGGAGTCTTTTTTTAAAGTTGGTAAAAACATAAAATCACTTTGATGGCGATGTTTAAACTGGTCTTTAGTTTTGTTTGCTATCAATAAAAGGTGTTCTTCTAAAATTAATCGAAAGATTGATTGTCCAATTCAGACAATTTGACCATTTCTTGGTATTGGGTTGGCGTAAGACCATCCAAAACGTAATTAATTGGATTGACTGGTGTGCCTTTATAGTGAACTTCGTAATGGCAGTGCGGCCCTGTTGAGCTTCCGGTGCTGCCTACTTTGCCAATGGTCTGTCCTTTCTTTATTTTTTGACCTTGTTTTACATCAACACTCAACATGTGACCATACAAGGTTTCATAGCTGTACCCATGATTGATGACCACATGGAGTCCGTAACCGCCATTTCTTTCTACTTTCACAATCACACCATCACCAGTTGCTTGGATTGGCGTCCCTTGCGGAGCAGAAAAATCCAACCCTTCGTGCATTTTTCTGATTTTGTGGATAGGGTGAAGACGGTATCCAAAGCCCGACAACAATTCGATGCGGTTGTTCAGTTTGTCCACCCTCACCGGCTTGATACTCGGAATTGAAGCGAGCATAACTTCTTTGCCCTTGGCCATTTTTTCAATCTCGTCAAACGATTTGGACTGAATGACCATCTGCCATTTCAGTTTGTCAACTTTTTGCTGGAGCTGGGCCATCAAATCACCTGAGCGACTAAAGTTTTGAAGTTCGGCATATTTCTCAGAACCTCCAGTACCACCTTCCCAAACGTTTTCATCAATCGGGTCCATTTCTAGCACCATTCGATGAATGCGACGGTCACGATCCTGAATATTGCCAAGCGTTTTTGACACCAAATCAAAGTCACTTTGAACAATGTTCAATTCACTTTTAAGCTGGTCTATTTCTTTGATTAAAACTTCCTCTTGAGGGGAAGGAAAGAAACGCATCGCTACAAGGGTGAGCAGGACGGTGGACACAAGAATGGCAGAGGCAATCCCAAAGATTTTTTTCAACCGCTCTTGAACCGATAGCCTGATTTTTTCGAACTGTAGTGTTTGTTTGTTGTAGAAGAATTTTTCTCGTCTCATACTTGTTCTGTTGTGAAGCCAAAAACCTAACTTTGCGGCCTTAATTTTTTCAACCACAAAGGTGGACTAGGCAGAAATTCAAAATTCAATTTCGGGTCCCTCCCAAAAACCTTTCAAATCCTATTGTCCACAATTTTGTTAAGTTCCTTAAAATGAAAACAACGTCCTTTCGCTATTTTCTTTGAACACAATTTGATGGAAAACTCACTTTTTGGATATAGTAACAGAATATTCTTCTCAAAGACTGTTTCACCTTGGAAATGCGGCTCAAATTTCATTTTTATGCCACATTTAATTTTCAAGGCGGCTGCAAATATGCTCATTCTAATCTAAAATGGATACTTCTGTGGAAAACTTTTAGACACGTTTCTGTTACCTATTTATCTATCGCTCGTTAAACTGCTTTAAATCAACATCTTACACTGACAATAAATAATAAATAGCTTTTTCATCAATTGTTAAAAATTTGAAACAAAGCCATTTATTGTATCTGAAAACACTCGAAAAGCCATCAATCGGGCACAAAAAAATAATAAATGACCGCACAACAAATCCGTAAAACTTTCCTCGATTTTTTCCTCTCCAAGCAGCATAAAATCGTCCCTTCTGCCCCCATCGTGAACAAGGATGACCCTACGCTCATGTTCACCAATGCAGGTATGAACCAGTTCAAGGATTATTTTTTGGGAACTCAAACCCCCGAAGTTCGTCGCATCGCCGATACCCAAAAATGCCTCAGGGTGAGCGGAAAACACAACGATTTGGAGGAAGTAGGTCGTGACGGCACACACCACACCATGTTCGAAATGCTGGGCAACTGGTCGTTTGGTGATTATTTCAAAAAAGAAGCCATCGCTTGGTCATGGGAACTCTTGACTGAAGTCTTCAAACTACCGAAAGACCGCTTGTACGCCACTGTTTTCGAGGGAAGCCCCAAAGAGGGTGTGCCTGACGACGACGAAGCTAAGGGCTATTGGGCGGAAGTGTTGCCACTCAATCACATCATAAACGGCAACAAAAAGGACAATTTTTGGGAAATGGGCGACACCGGCCCCTGCGGCCCTTGTACCGAAATCCATATTGACTTGCGCCCTGACGAAGAACGAGCCAAGCTCCCTGGCGAAGTACTGGTCAACAAAGACAACCCACGGGTCATCGAAATTTGGAACAACGTCTTCATTCAGTTCAACCGTAAAGCGGACGGCTCATTGGAGGAATTGCCTGAAAAGCACGTGGACACGGGCATGGGATTTGAGCGCCTCACGCTTGTCATTCAGGGAAAATACAATACCTACGACACTGACATCTTCACGCCCATCATACAGTTCGTTGAAAATGAGAGCGGTATAAAATATACAGGGCAGTACCCAGACCTCTCGGCCCCATCATCCCTCACTCCTCATTCCTCCTCCCTGATGAGTGACATTGCGATGCGGGTAATCGCTGACCACATTAGAGCGGTCAGCTTCACGATTGCCGATGGTCAATTGCCTGACAACGGTGGTGCGGGCTATGTCATTCGCCGCATTTTGCGAAGAGCAGTTCGCTATTACTACTCATTTTTGAACATCAAAGAACCGTTTCTCCATCGTTTGGTGCAGATGTTGGCCGACCAGTTTGCGGAGGTCTTTCCAGAACTGAAAGCACAGCAAGAACAGGTCGCCAAAATCATCCAGAGCGAAGAAAAATCGTTTTTGAACACCCTTGAAACTGGCCTTCGTCGCTTCGCAAATTTGACGGCAAAGGACGGCGTCATCGCTGGCGACGAGGCTTTTGAACTCTACGACACTTTCGGATTCCCGATTGACCTTACCCGTCTCATGGCTGAGGAAAAAGGCTGGAGCGTGGACGAACCCGGCTTTGAAAAGGCGATGCTGGCGCAAAAAGAACGTGGCCGTGCCGATGCCGAAAAGCAGGTTGGCGACTGGACCATTCTGGCACCCGGTGATGTAGAATTCGTCGGCTACGACCAATTGGAAGTGCGCAATTCAAAGGTTTTGCGCAGCAGAACAGTCAAAACAAAGAAGGGAAACGAGCACCATATCGTATTGAACCGCACACCATTCTACGCCGAGAGTGGCGGTCAGCACGGCGACTCGGGTTGGATGGAATTTGGCAACACCGAGCGTATCGCCGTGCTTGATACGGTGAAGGAAAACGACCTGACCGTGCATGTTGTGGAGCGTTTACCGAAGGAAATAAATGAAAACGTGGAAACCAAGGTGAACGCCACCAAGCGTCAATCCACTAGCGCCAACCACACGGGGGCGCACTTGCTTCATGCGGCGTTGCACAAGGTGCTTGGCAACCATGCCCTCCAAAAAGGCCAGGACGTGGACACCGCCCGATTGCGTTTCGACTTCTCCCATTTTGAAAAACTGACGGAGGAGGAAGTTCACAAAATTGAAACGATGGTGAACGAAAAAATTCGTGAAAACATCGCCCTTGACGAAGTCCGCAACATGCCCATCGAAGACGCAAAAAAACTAGGCGCCATGATGCTTTTCGGGGAGAAATACGGCGAAACCGTTCGGGTCGTCACCTTCGATAAAGATTTCAGTCAGGAGCTTTGCGGGGGTACGCACGTGGCTGCCACAGGCGAAATCGGCCTCTTCAAAATCGTCGGTGAAAGTGCCGTGGCTGCTGGCATCCGGCGCATCGAGGCGGTGACTGCGGCCAATGCGGAACAGTTTTACTTGAACCAAATTGCGGAGCTAAACGAAATAAAAAACCTGCTGAAAAGTGCCCAGCACCCAGCCAAAGCTATTGCGAGCTTACAGGATGAAAACCGTAGTTTGAAAAAGCAGGTGGAGCAACTGGTGAACGAGCAGGCTGGGGCGCTCAAAGGACAATTGAAAAGCCAGTTTCAAGTAATAAACGGCGTGAATTTCTTGGCAGCAAAACTGCCTATCCAAGATGCCAATGCCGTCAAAACATTGGCCTTCCAACTCGAACAGGAAGTGGGTAATTGCTGCATCGTCTTCGGCCTCGAATCGGATGGCAAACCACAAATCATGGTAGCCGTGAGCCGGGAACTGACGGAAGCTGGGCCAAAACTCCATGCCGGAAACATGGTCCGGGAACTGGCCAAGGACATCCAAGGTGGTGGTGGTGGTCAGCCGTTTTTTGCTTCTGCAGGTGGGAAGGATGCGAGTGGTTTGGAGAAGGCGGTGGCGAGGGCTAAGGAGTTGGTTTGAATATTAATAGATTTTGCGTTTGAATACAAAACATGAATAAATGAGCATTAAAATAAGCAAAAATGAAAATAAAATCATGCTTTTTTTAGCATTGATTTTCATTTTGCTGATGTTCGTCTATTTGAATTTTGATACCACTACTGGCGAAGCTCGAAAGCTGTCCAATATAAGCAAATATAACCTTAGGCAAGGGGAATTGTCTGCTTATTTTGGTGAAGTAACCAAGGCCAAACCTATTGGCTATGTCATCAATGGTAATAGATGAAAGCGTTTTCCGGGGAAAGCAATGATATGCTTTGATGTCAAAGGCACCAAAGCCAAAGGTGAAATTGAATTTGTTTATTATCAATCCGGTAAAACCTGGGTTTTAGAAAAATTTGTACATGGCCCTTGTGGCTCATACATCTACTGAATCGATGTGCTAAATCATCAACTTTTCAATCACCTCCACCACCCTCCCCAGCATCTCCTCCGTAAAATCCAAATGCGTCACAAACCGCACCGTTGCTGGCCCGAACGCAGTTGCGAGGACACCTTTTTTCTCGAATTTTTTCAAAAAATCAGCCGCATTGAGTGGTGAAACAAGGTCAAAAATGACGATGTTCGTCTGCACTGGCCGCACGTCGGCGACCCAGTTTTGCTGGCGCAATGTTTCGCCTAAAACCCTTGCCCGGTGATTGTCGTCCCGAAGCCTTTCCACGTGGTTTTCGAGAGCGAAAATGCCGGCTGCTGCGAGGTAGCCCGCTTGCCGCATTCCTCCGCCCATCACTTTGCGGAAGCGCCTCGCCTTTGCGATAAAATCTTGATTACCAATGAGTAATGACCCAACTGGCGCACCCAAGCCTTTCGAGAGGCAGATGGAAATGCTGTCGAATTCAGCGCCCCAATCCTCCGTAGATTCCCCAGTTTCGACGAGGGCATTGAAGAGCCGTGCCCCATCGAGGTGCAGCGGGATTCCTCGCTCGTTGCAAAGCTGATGGATGGGGCGCACCTCGTCAAGGGTGTAGTAGCTGCCACCGCCTTTGTTGGCTGTGTTTTCCAAAACGACCAAGCCCGAACGGGGCAACCAATCGTAATTGGGTTTGATGGCCGCTTCAATTTGTCCAGCCGTGATTTTGCCGTTTGTGCCAGTGATGAGGTTTACGGCAACTCCAGAATTTGCAGCATAACCGCCCGTTTCATACTGAAAAATATGGGAATAATGGTCGCAGATGACTTCATCCAATTGGCGGCAATGGGTGCGGATGGCGATTTGGTTCGTCATCGTTCCCGAAGGGCAAAACAGGGCGGCTTCCTTGCCGAACATGGCGGCGGCTTTGGCTTGCAGCGCATTCACGGTTGGGTCGTCGTTGAATACATCGTCCCCAACTTCGGCGGCAAACATGGCTTTCAGCATGGCTGGTGTCGGCTTGGTGACGGTATCAGAAATCAGGTTGATTTTCATCTTTAAATTTTGACGGAAAGATAGAAACAGTATTGTCTTTTGCTGCTTTCAAGGGTTTTGATACAACAAATAGAATTTAAGAAGAAAAACAGCCCAGTTAGGTTCACCAAATACTTACAATTTTATTAGAAAATACTTATTGCTTGACCGTATTGAGCGACTTGGCAGTATTTTAGCAATTAAATTCTCACTTCCCTCTGCTTACACAATTATCGCCTTCATCAAGGCTTTCCCTATTGCGAACACAACTCCATGAGCTTCAATTTTTTCATCAAAAGGCTACCATCATGAATTTACCTAACATTTCAATTTTAGGGCTTTCCATCCTACTTTTCTCCGCTTGTCAAAAAGACGAGCCAACTAAAGTCAATCAACTGGATGACGAGCTTGCGCAAGCACTTGAATCTGCCTCAAACGGTAACGGCAAGGCTTACTACGTGCTTCCCTACAGCAACGAATTCGATAAAATCCCACACGACCCCAATAATTTAATTACACAGGCCAAAGTGGACCTTGGCGCTTTGTTGTTTCACGAAACCGGCCTCGGCCTGAGCCCAAAACATGCCAATAATGCCGGAAATTTTTCTTGCGCTTCCTGTCATTTTGCAAGTGCAGGCTTTCAGGCTGGAACACATCAAGGGATTGCTGATGGTGGAATGGGGTTTGGCATGAATGGAGAAGGACGAATTGCTAACCCAGAATATCAGAATTCAGAACTAGATGTGCAGCCGGTTCGGACGCCATCGGCGCTGAATATTGCCTACCAAGAAGCCATTCTCTGGAACGGTCAATTCGGGGCAGTAGGCGTAAATGCTGGCACGGAAGCCAGTTGGACTGCAGGTACACCAAAGGCGAAAAACCACCTCGGCTACGAAGGCACGGAAACGCAGGCAATCGCCGCACAAGACGTCCACCGCCTTAAAATGAACGATTCGATTTGCCAGAACCTCAACTACAAGCAGCTTTTTGACCTTGCTTTCCCTGACTCCGACCCAGGGGTTCGTTATGGTCAAGAGAATACCGGACTTGCCATTGCCGCCTACGAGCGCATCATTTTGGCCAACCAAGCACCTTTCCAGCTTTGGTTGAGGGGCAAGGAAAACGCCTTGTCCGACCAAGAAAAAAGGGGCGCTATTTTGTTCTTCGGAAAGGCCAGTTGCACAAGCTGCCACAACGGGCCGAACCTTGCCAACATGGAATTTTACGCCTTGGGCATGAAAGATTTGTTTGAGACAACCGAGACGACTTACGGTGCCAACTCGGAATCTTGCGAAAACAAAGGCCGCTATTGCTTCACTAAATACGATGCAGACCTGTACAAATTCAAAGTTCCACAACTTTATAACCTTGCCGACTCGCCATTCTACGGCCACGGCGCTAGTTTCCGTTCGGTGCGAGATGTGGTTGTCTACAAAAACCAAGGGGTGAAGGAAAACCCGGATGTACCAGAAAGCCAAGTGGCAAGCCAATTCAAACCATTGGGGCTAACAGATACCGAAGTCAACGACATCACAGCCTTCATCGAAAAGGGGCTTCGTGACCCGAACCTGATGCGTTATCAGCCGCTTTCTGTGCGTTCTGGCCATTGTTTTCCGAACAATGACGCTCAGTCGAAAATAGACCTTGGCTGCAATTGATAATGTAGCCGCCTCATAATGAGCGTTTTAGCTAAACGCTGCCAGCTGAAACAAGAAAGCACGGGCCATTTGGCCCGTGCTTTTTTCTTTGTTGGAAATGGAAATCCCGCCTACTTCCTTCCTGAACTTGTTAAAAAGTCTAAATTTGCGCCGAAACTAACCTTTGATACAAGCCCATATCTGTTCACCAAATAATCGTTTTCGATGAAAAATGCTAACAAATGGCCAGTAGTTATTGGCGCTGTACTTATTGCTTTTTTGTTTTATTGCTGTGGCAATAATGAAAAAAATGTACCTGAAACCACTGAGAATACCGCAAAGGCAGACGATGCCATTCACCAAAATATAGATACTACTTTCCGCAATCTCTTCGAAGAAGTAAACGTAGTGAAGATGCACCTGTTTGGCACCAACGAACTGGAGCCTAAACAAGAAGATTACCCGTATGCAGGCAAAAAAATAGAGGAGGGCTTTATGAAATACCTCGGAGAAGGCCTACAGCCCAATGAAGTAGGCAGCGTTTACGCTTGCTACCGAACGGAGATTTACAATCTGTATGTCCTGCGAGTGCCGGGCAAATACGCCTCCAGTGACCTCGTTCTGGCAAAATGGGACAATGCCACCTCCAAGCTCATGAAGGTGATTGACTTGGCGATGTTGCAGTGCGATGAGGGGATGTGCCACCAACAAGATGCATGGCTCACCGACCTCGATGATGACCGGGTGCTCGATTTGGTCATCCACACCATGACCAACGACAATGGCAAAATCTCGGATGAAACCTTCACGGTCATGTCTCAGCCAAGCCCTGCCACATTTACCAAAGCATCAGATGCTTTGACATCGCTTGCTCCGCAAACCAGTTATGTGATGTTCCATGAAATGAAAAAAAAGTAAGCCAATTCATTCTAGTTCCAATTGCCTAAACCCAAATAAAACCGCTAAATTTTCATTTTTTTATGTCAAAAAAATCAAAAAAACTGCCCAAGGTCGCTTACTTCTGTATGGAGTACGGGTTACAAAGTGACTTCAAAATTTATGCTGGTGGCCTTGGCATCCTGGCAGGTGATTACCTGAAAGGTGCCAAGGATTACGGCTACCCCATCGTTGGACTTGGCATTATGTGGAAGCAAGGCTACGGCGACCAGATGATTGACGAAAAAGGGCAGCCTTTTGATGCGTACCGCAATCGCAAATACCAATTCCTTCAGGAAACTGGGGTGACAGTGGACGTTCAAATCCGCAACGTGAACGTGAAATGCAAGGTCTGGTTGGTGGATTCCTTCGGCAATGCCCCACTCTACCTCCTCGACACTGACCTGCCCGAAAATGCAGACGCTTGGATTTCTGGGCAACTCTACGGCTGGTTCGGCGAAGAGCGCATTGCGCAGGAAATGGTGCTTGGCATCGGCGGCGTTCGAGCGCTTCGGGCGCTGGGAATTGAAGTGGATTTATACCATTTTAACGAAGGACATGCGCTGTTTGCAGGCTTTGAGCTTTTGAGGGAGCGGATGGAAGGCAAAGGTGATTCCTTCAAAAAAGCGGCGAAGAAAGTACGGGAAGAAATCGTTTTCACCACCCACACCCCGGTGGTGCAGGGTAACGAAAGCCATCCCATCGAGCGCATCATGTACATGGGAGCCAACCTTTGCCTGAAGCACAAGCACCTTTCAAAGCTGGGCAGTTTGGACGATAAAGACCATTTCAACATGACCGTGGGCGCTTTGCGGTTGTCCAAAAAGTCGAATGCAGTGGCGCAGCTGCACGGCGAAACAGCCAATATCATGTGGGCCGATGTGAAGAATCGGAGCAAAATAAAAGCTATCACCAACGGCATACATGTGCCAACCTGGGTGGATGATGCCGTTCTGAAACCTGCCTACGACACCAAGGCAACGGCACTCGACAAGATTTGGGAAGCCCATTTTAAAAACAAAAAAGCGCTGGTTGATTTTGTCCAAAAAAGAAACGGCGTGAAGCTCGACGTGAACAAGCTCATCATTGGGTTCAGTCGCCGGGCGGTGCCGTACAAGCGCAGTGATTTGATTTTCCGGAACCCGAAGGTCATCGAGCCGCTTCTGAAAAACCAGACCATCCAGCTTGTCTTTTCCGGCAAGTCGCACCCGCTGGACGATGCGGGCAAAGCCATCGTGGCAAACCTAGTGGCGATGAGCAAAAAATACCCCAAATCGGTCGTCTTCCTGACGGATTATGACATGACCATCGGGGCAGCGCTGACCCGTGGGGCGGACGTTTGGTTGAACAACCCCATCCGGCCAAAAGAGGCGAGTGGAACCAGTGGCATGAAGGCCAGCATGAACGGCGTGTTGAACCTCAGCATCCTCGATGGCTGGTGGCCGGAAGCCTGCGACCACGGCGTGAACGGCTGGCAGTTCGGCGATGCGCTGGAACTGGAAGACCCTGCCGCTCAGGACATTCACGACATGAACGGACTGCACTCGGTGCTGACGAAGGACGTGGTGCCAACTTTTTACGAAGATAAAACAGCATGGCGCAAGATGATGCGCAACAGCGTGGTGAGCACCCACGAACAGTTTTCGGTAAAAAGGATGCTGGAGGAGTATTATGAGATGTTGTATTGTTAAATAGTTGAATGGTTGAATCGCCTTTTTGTCCTGATGTTAACACAAACAACATGGCAATTCAACCATTCAGCAATATTTTAAAGCTGATGAAAAAAAACTATTGGCTCGTGGCAATCTTCGTATTGCTGGGAGGAGCGACTGCTTGGTATTATTTGAGTGGAAAAAAGGATGCAAAATCCACCCTAGGTTGGGACCGTATCTTCAAGGTTGAAGAGGCCAACATCCAAAAGATTTTCATTGCGAAGCGAACGGGGGAAACAACCACGCTCGAACGGGAAGGCGACCATTGGATGGTCAACAAACAGTCTCGATCCAGCAAAAATGCGATGGAAAACGTATTGGAAGCCATTACTCAAATGGAACTCCAATCTGTTCCACCAGCTGGTGCTACCAACGCTGTGGTCAAGGAACTGGCCACAAGGGGCATCAAAGTTGAGGTTTACGGCAAGAACGACAAAAAGCTCAAAGCGTATTATATCGGTGGTGTGACTGCTGACGCTAGGGGCACCTACGCATTGCAAGATGGTTCCGAGCAGCCGATGGTGGTGCAAATTCCGCAAATGAGTGGCCAGATACGGACCCGATTCGACCTTACCGGGGACGACTGGCGAGACCGCAATGTCTTCCTTTACAAACCTGAGGAAATAGAAGCAGTGAGCATCGAATACCCACAGCAACGCAACAAGTCTTTCAAACTGAAGCGTTCGGGCAACAACTGGGACATCCAACCATTTTACGATAATGTGCCACCTATCGGCCGTTCAGTTTCCACAGGGCGGGTCGAAGGGTTTCTGGTTGGTTTTGATGGGCTGATGGCCGAGGCTTTCGAGAATCAATTCGTCCAAAAAGACAGTGTTCGGCAGCAGATTCCGTTCGCCGTAGTTTCAGTGACTGAAAAAAATGGAAAGGAACGCAAAGCCGCTTTTTACCCAACTTTCCGAAAGGATAAAAATACTGGGGAGCAGCGTTCCGTTGTGGTGGAGCGCTATTTTACCGATACAAACTCGGGTGACTGGATGTTAACACAACACCGTGTTTTTGAGAAGATTTTCTGGCCGTATGATGCGTTTTTTATGGAAGCAGGAAAGGCAGTTAAGGATTGAAACCAACTTGAAAAACGCTGGAAGCCAGTTGCCGATGTTCGACAACTGGCTTTCTTTTTTCAACAAAATAAAAGAACAACCGTAACACATAGCACATTGATATTGATGTAAAATATCTCCTCATTTAAATGTAAATCCAACATGAAATCAGCCAATCTCTACCTACTTCTGGCAGCCCTCCAATTTCCCAATTTTCTTATTTCCCAAACCTTTCCATCCTTTGAATCCCGTGGCACGGGTGGCGGTGGTGCACTGTTCTGCCCTAGCCCAAACCCACTTGACGGTTCGGAAATCTACCTCGCCAGCGACCTCGGCGGGCTTTACCATACTGCTGGGCAGGGCTACGAAGCACTAAATTTTAAGGCCGCCATCACGGGCCCCTTCGGCAAAGTGTGCTTCACCCAAAACAACAACATCCGCTACGCCCTAATTTACGACCCAGAAAACTTCACCACCCGCCCGGCCAGGTCACTCAGTGGTGGCTTGAACTGGGACTTCCGCCCCGGCGACGACCAGCCTTGGGAAGATAAGCTGTTCATTTTCAACGACTTCCAAAACCCTGACCGAGTACTTTGGACGGACTACAACAACCTCTATTTCTCCAACGATGGCGGCCAAACGGCCTCGCTCAAGTACACTGCTGAAGACTCCGGCGCTGGCATCCTGCTCTCCGGCGCTTTTTTCGACGGGGACAATATCTGGCTCGGCACGAATGATGGTTTGCTACACAGCAGCAACGGCGGCAACAGTTTCTCACTCGCCAACTTCACGGGCATTCCCAATGGCGAGGTCATCATCGGCTTCGGTAGCGGCAAAAGTGGCAACCTGACCCGCTTCTTTGCCCTCACGGGCGACCCCGGCAACGTTTGGGCCACCAATATGGGCTACAACTACTGGGAAACCGTGCGGGGAGTTTACACGATGGACAACATCAGTGGCACTTGGACGCCCAAAATGAACGGCCTCGACATCGGCGAGGATTTCGTCGTGTGGCTCAGCATGGCCGACAACGACCCCAGCACCTGCTACCTCAGCGGCAGCAGCCCTAACGGCCAGCCCATCGTGATGAAGACGGCAAACGGTGGCGACTCTTGGCAGCATGTTTTTTTGACCGAAGGCAACCAGAACATCCGCACAGGCTATGCAGGCGACGGCGGCGACTTCAGTTGGTGGTGGGCCGAACTGCCGCTCGGCTTCTCTGTGAACCGCCTGAACAGCCAGCAGGTCATCATGACTGACTTCGGCTTCATGCATCAAACGCTGGACGGTGGGCAAACTTGGCAGCAGGGCTACACCGACCCAGATTTCGAACACCCAGAAGGTGCCGAGACGCCCACGAAGCAGCCCTACCGCAGCATTGGCCTGGAGCAGACGACCTGCTGGCAGGTCTTTTGGTTTGACGAAGACAACCTATTCGCCTGTTTCACCGACATCAAAGGCATGCGCTCAGAGGACGGCGGCCTCACTTGGAGCTTTGACTACACTGGGCACGACCAGAACACGATGTACCGCATTGCGAAGCACAACACGCAGCCACTGTGGTTCGCCGCCACTTCGAGCGTCCACGACATCTACCAGACGACCTACGTGACCGACGCCCGCTTGCAACCTTCCTTCAAGGCGGGCAAAGTACTCTACACCTTGGACAAAGGAAAAACTTGGCAGACCATGCACGACTTCGGAAATCCAGTCATCTGGGTGACGCCCGATGCATCCAACAACGACCGACTCTACGCCAGCGTCATCAGCACAAACCCCAGCATTGGTGGGCTCTGGCGGGCAGATGGGATTGGAAACCCGGCAACGGCCACTTGGACAAAATTGCCCAACCCACCCGCCAACAACGGTCGCATTTTCAACATCCACAGCTTGGACGACGGGACGCTCGTCACCACCTGGAGTGCCCGGAAGGGCAACAACAACAGCGTTTTCAGCGACAGCAGCGGCGTTTTCGTGAGCACGAACGGTGGTCAAAACTGGGAGCGCCGCAACCACCCCGACATGAATTATTGGACCAAAGACCTCGTCATTGACCCGAACGACCCGACGCAAAACACTTGGTACGCCTGCGTTTGGAGCGGCTGGGGCGGCCCTGCGAATGACCTCGGCGGCTTGTTCCGCACCACCGACCGTGGGCTGAATTGGGAAAAAATCACGGACGATGGGCAGTTTCATCGGGTAAGTTCGGTGGCGCTTACCCACTCTGGCACCTATCTTTCCACGGAGGGCGAGGGCCTGTGGCAATCCACCAACGATTTCATCCATGTCGGCCAGCCGGACTGGTACCTCACAAATTATAACTTCCACCATCCAGAGCGCGTCTTTGGAAACCCCAACCCAAGCGATTTCAACAAATACATCTGGATAGCCAGCTTCGGAAACGGCATGAAGGTCAATTACACGGGCAACACTGGGACTACCAACGTGGTTAGCTCACCTTCGGCAAATATGCGTTTGTTACAAAATCCTATATCTCAAAGCATTGATATTGAGGTCATTATGAAAAAACCAGCTACTGCGCAATTCCGTGTTTTGGACGTGCAAGGCCGAACGGTGCGGGATTTTCCAGGGCAAGGATTGGTGGTTGGCAAACAGCAGGTCTCCTTCACCATTCAAGGACTGGCTGCAGGTAGTTATTTTTTACAAATGACGCTTTCTGATGGCGAAATTTTAACCTTAAAAATGGTGGCTGTGGTGTAACAATCTGAAAATTGGCAAAAGGAAAGGGGAAACAATTTGGCAAATCCACCGTTCGCCCGGTCTGCTCACCACTGCTTTTTTAAAAAAAGCATTTCGAAGCTAACGAGTTGACGGTTTTTGTTTTACAAATTATTTAAAACGTAATATTTGGCATTAAATATGCCTATCGTCAAGGGTAAGACAAAAAGTTTGAAGGACACACCCAGTTACTATCACACTATTACCCATGCAAGTTCCCCCTTCTGCTGATACTCAGCGCAGCTTGGAGCAATTCAGGCACCTTCTTTTTCACCTTCAAATGGAGTGCGGCTCCATTCACAACATCTTCCGGTTTTTCAAGGAGGAGTCAAGTTTCAAGCATTTCGATGCGCTGAAAGAACTCGACCCGAACCTCATGCCTCAACTGCTGGCTCGGGAGCACGTGCTGGAAGCCCGAAAATCGGAGTCTGCCGACAAGGCGCTTGAACACTTGCGCACCGCCCTCGAACTCGACCCACAATGCCCGGAAGCTTGCCTCGAACTGGCCTTGCTCGCTGAAACGGCAGAGTCCTCGATGATGTGGTACCAGCGTAGTATGGACGCCACTTCCAAGTTGCTCGGCCCCGAAATGATGGCCGAACTGATGGAGGATTTCAGAAAAAAACCATGGAAACAGGTGGAAACGCACACTTGGTTCAAAGCCAAAGTGAGCCTGTCGGAGAAGCTTTTCCGCAATGGCTACTATGAAACGGCAGCCTTGCATTTTCAGGAAATACTGGCACTGAACCCAAGCGACGACCTTGAGCTGCGCCCCTACTTGCTCACTTGCCTGCTTTGTGAAAACCGCCTTGCGGAAGCTGACCAATTGATTCGGGAGAATCACGAGGAAATTTCAGCAAAATGGTTTTTCGGAAAGGCATTCCTGCGTTTCAAACAACAGGGTGATACCCGAAGCAGTCGCCGCAGCCTCATGCGGGCATTGCAGCGCAATCTTTGGGTTTCGGTTTTCCTGCTGGGCGTGGAAGATTTGCCGCCAGCTCACCTCGTGGAGCGGCGCAAAGACAAAGGTTTCAAACTCGGCAGCCGCCTCGAAGCTGCTGATTGCGTGAAGTGCATCGGCCTTGCTTTTTGCGCAGACAGCCGACTACAGCACTGGTTGTGGGAAGTTTTAAAGGAAAAGTGTGCGGAGTAGGATGAATTGTTGTATTGCTATATTGTTGTATTGTCGTATTGCTTTTGGAAAACAATAAAACAGTATAGCAATTCAACAATCAATAATTCCCTGTCAAATACAGCACGCCGAAAGTTACGACAGTAAGCACCATACCAGACATAAAAATCTCGTAGGTAATGCGAAGGCGACGGTATTTGTTGCCAAGGGTTCGCCCCAAAAAATAGAGGTCGTTGACGATGGATTTGTCAATGATTTCTTCGTTTTGCATGACCCGCATCAGTCCCTTGATATAATCTTCCCGCTCCATTTTGAAAAAATTTCCAAAGAAAAACAGATTGGAATTGCCTTTGTCAATTGACTCTGTTGTGGTTTCGCCAAGCATTTTCACAGGCCGGGTGGCCAATGTGGCGAATACGATAGAAAGGATACAGGTCAACAACAACACCGATGCCGGATAGACGAGGCTTGGGTGTTCTTTGAGGTTGCCTGCCAGCATCGGGATGCCGATGGTGATGAGCAGGGAATTGATACTGAGCATGATGTTCGCCTTGTTGTCGGCGATGTTGGTGAGGTCAATCTGGTTGCGGAGCGTGGTCTTGAACATCATCTGGGCGCTTTTGCTTTTGCCAATCGCAAAGTCCAGCATTTCCTCGCTTGGCTTTATTTTTTCTACCGTTTTGCGAAGCGATTTAAGTGTTTTGCGCTTGGACTCACCATAAAGCGCCTGCGCCTCACCTGTGTAAAAACGGTGGTTTGCCCAAAAATTCAGCCCGTTTTCCGCCCACTCATCATCGGTCATTTTTTGTTTACAGAACACTTCCCATTCTTTGCGAAGCGCCGTGGATTTTTCTTCGTAAGTCGTGCCATTGGTGTTGAAATCAGCGTCTTTGATGATTTTTTCCAGTAAAAATTCAGGCTCTATGCCGACTTTTGTCACTTCAATCAAGCGCCCAACACTTTCGATTTTTTCTTTTGGGAATTGTTCTTTTTCCAGAAAATCAGCAGCGATTTGCTTGCTGATTTCTTCGTGGCCAAGGTATGTTTTCGTGAATCCTGTATCATGAAAAAGGCCAGCAATTTCAAGTAATTCAAGTTCCTCTTCGTTCAATCGGTAACGATTACCAAGCTCCTGGGTGGCATCACGGACGGAAAGTGTATGCTGTAAATTATGATACCCATGTTCTGACTTGAGCCCTTTTTTGAGCAAATCAATGACATAGGTTTCAACGTTTTTAACGGTTTGGCTCTGCATGTTCGGCGTTTTAAGCGGTGCGAAGGTAGCGGGAAAAAGTAAAATTTAAGGCCACTAATTTATACCTTCCTCCCCTTGAGCCGAATGGAATTCCCAATCACCACCACATCCGAAAAGGCCATGAAGAGTGCTCCCCACTCCAGGAACAGGAAATCCTCGGCACGATGTCAAGCTAAAATGAAATTTTTCGCATTCACATGAGGATAGCGACTTTCATCAATTAGCGATTGCCGCTCTATGATTCTATCCACTTCGTTCATTTTCAATATCTTAATGGTTGCCTCGCCAATTGGTGTTTTATGAAGAATTAAAGCGCCGTCCAATTCAAAATGCATTTTCCAAATATCTTTTCTCGGGTTGTATAACCTTTCAAATTGGCTGGATAAAAGAAAAGTGCCTATATCAGTACCCTTAAAGCGGTTACAATAAACACAACAAAATGCGAGATTTTCAGGTAAGTGCAAACCGCCATGTTTCAAAGGTATAACATGGTCAATCGGGCAGATAAGGATAGTATCGTCTTCGTGAATGAGGCAATATTCGCACAAACAAAAAGCCCTTTCAGACACTAATTTGCGCCATGTATCAGGAATATACCGATTGCTCATGCTGCTTTCAGAAACTTGCGTGCACGAACCTTCGCAAGTCGAAGGATATGCTCAAGCAATAAGTAATCGTCTAATTCCGATTTCTCCTCGGGCGAGATAGTTTCATCTTTTTCCTTAAACAGCAATTCCTCCACCCTTCGCAAGGTAGCAAGGCTAGGCTTAAAGGCTACGATTTGGGCTGGGTTCGTCCCAGCAGCTATCATATCTATCAGTTCATCAAAAGCTTTTGTAGCAATCATATTGAATCTGTTTTTTACAAAGAAACGAGTTTTTTTTAAGATTACAATCAACCTATCGCACCTTTCCAGCCTCTCCCAATCGTAAATCCAAAATCGTAAATCCTTAAACTCTCTTCCTCTTCAACCGTATGGAATTCCCAATCACTACCACATCCGAGAAGGCCATGAAGAGCGCCCCCCAGGTGGGGTTCAGGAAGCCCATTGCTGCCACGGGGATGGCCACCACGTTGTAGGCGAAGGCCCAGAAAAGGTTCTGCTTGATGGTTTGAAGGGTGGCCGTGGAGATGGCCAGCGCATGGCCGAGGCGGTCGAGGTTGCCGTTCAGCAGGATGATTTGGGCGGACTGCATGGCCACCTGTGAGGCATTGCTGAGGCTGATGCCGAGGGTGGCCTGCGCCAGCGCCGGGGCGTCGTTGATGCCGTCGCCAATCATGGCGGTGGGGGCTTCGGCGTTCAGTTTTCGAATGACTTCGAGCTTGTCGGCGGGCAGTTGCTCCGCAAACACTCGCTCGATGCCAAGCTTATTCGCAACTTCCTTGGTTTTAGACTTGCGGTCGCCACTCAGTATGATGGGGGTTCGGTCATCTTTGCGCAGCAATTCCATTAGTGCCTTGGCATCCGGTTTCAGTTCGTCCTCGATTTCTACGTCAGCCTGTAGTTCGTTATTTTTGGAGAAAAAAAGCGAGGCTTCCGTTTCCACTGATTCAGGAGAAACAAAGCGCTTCGAGCCGAGCTTGTACTCATTGCCGTCCTTGTCCACAGCGCTAACGCCTTGGCCCTTCAGTTCTTTTATCTTGGTGATGGTGGCTTCGCCAATTTCGTTCTTCTCCGTCAGGGCCTTCACCAGCGATTGGGCGATGGGGTGCGAGGAGTGGCGCTCCATTTTGAGCATAGCCGCATTCACATCTGACTGATTATCAACGAAGTAGTTGATAGTTTTTATTTTGAAATCGCCAGTGGTCAGCGTCCCCGTTTTATCGAAAACAAAGTTTTTGATGCCAGCGAACAACTCGATGGTTTGCGCCCCTTTCACCAAAATGCCGTTCTTCGCCAAGCGCCCGACGCCCACCATAACGGCGGTAGGTGTCGCCAAACCCATCGCACAAGGACATGAAATGACTAGCACGGCGATGGCGTTCAACATGGCTTTTTGCGGAGCAAGGCCAAATACAAAAACGGCGAGCAGGAAGGTCAACAAAGATATGCCGAGCACGACCGGAACAAAGATACCGCTGATTTTATCCGCCAACCGCTGAATGTCCGGCTTGTTGAGTTGGGCGGATTTCACGAGTTCAATCATCTGGCTGAGGGTCGTATCCCGGGTGGTGGCCGTTGCTGCGATGGTGAGGTTGCCGCTGGTGACGATGCTTCCGCCGAGTACCCGGTCGTCGAGGAGGCGGTTCACGGGCAGGCTCTCGCCGGTGAGCATGGATTCGTCCACGTCCGCAGCGCCTTTCAGCACCGTACCATCCACGGGGATTTTGTCGCCCTCGTTCACTTGGAGCCAGTCGCCGGGCAGCACCTCGCTCGCCTCGATGGTGACGACCGTGCCGCTGGGCATTATTTTCTTCGCAAATTCGACTTGCAGTTTCGTCAGGTCTTCGATGGCCGAGGTGGTCTGTTTAACGGCCCGTTTTTCAAACCAATTGCCCAGCAAAACCAGCGTGATGATGGTAGCGCTAGTTTCAAAAAAAAGGAATTTTGGTTCGTTCGTCACTGCCCCGATGGTGCTGTAAATAAAGGCTGCCGTTGCCCCGATGAAAATCAGGATGTCCATGTGGGTGGAGCCATTGCGGATCGCCCCGAGGCTGGTTTTACCAAAATGAAAAAAGCCAACGAAATAAACGGGGAGACACAAGGCGAACTGCACCCAAGGGTCTTGCAGGATGTGAACGCCCGCCATCATGAGCAGGTGCGAGCCGAGCAGCGGTAGGGTAAAAATGGCGCAGAACAACAGTTTTCGTTGCAAATTCCAGTAGGATTTGCCCCGTTCGTCCACGACATGGTAGCCGAGTTTGTTGATGCCTTCGGTGACCAAATCCATCGGGACTTCGTCCTTGGGCTGTTCGAAAACAACTTCGCCGGAGGAGAAATTGACGTTGACTTTTTCCAGCCCTTTCTTCTCCAAAAACCTCGTTATGTTTGCTGCGCAAGAGGCGCAGTCCATTCCTTCTACTTTTAATGCGACCATAATATAGCGTTTTGAGAGAGTGAGCGGGTGAGAGGGTGTGACATTCAGCGTGGGAGCGATTTTAGAATTTATTGAGAATTAAACAGTTGGAACAAGGTTTTGGCTTGAACTTTCTGGTTGTTTTTCCATTTTAAAGATAAAATGAGGCTTGGCCCTTGCCATGCCCCACTATTTTACAACAATCAAAAACGAGTTTTGACATGAAAGCAAAGATGTTTTTTCTTTTGACAGCATTTACGATGGTGTCAATGTTTTTTGCCGCTTGCGGCAATGAAGCCAATGATGCCGACGATAAATCTACTGAAACCACTGAGACTGCAGCTCCGCCAGCTCCTGTCGCCGAGATTAAGTTGACGCCATTCTCTTCCTCTCCGGATTTCCCGAATGCCAGCCTTGATTTTGGCTACGACAAAGGCATGTTCACGGCAAAGGTGGCAAATTACGAACTGAAACAGCAGACCGCTGACGCCGCACAGAAAATGTGCGCCAATTCAAAGGACGGTCAACACATCCATTTTATCGTGGACGACCAACCGTATGATGCAGCTTATGAGACGCCATTTAAGAAGGAAATACCCGATGGAAGCCACTATTTGCTCGGCTTTTTGGGCCGCTCTTACCACGAGAGTATCAAATCGAAGGCGGCAGGCAAGGTGTTGAATGTGGATGTGAAAGCTGGGTCTATCACTAAAAAGCAGCCCGTGACCGACCCGATGGTATTTTACAGCCGCCCAAAAGGCAAGTACGTCGGAAAGGCCGAAACGGAGAAGGTAATGCTTGATTTTTACCTCGCCAACACGACTTTAAGCGCTGATGGCAACAAGGTCAAAGTCTTAATTAATGGCGAAAAAGAATTCATCTTGGACAAGTGGGAGCCAGTCTTCCTCGAAGGGCTGCCGATGGTGGACAACAAAATCAAGCTGACGCTGGTGGACAAGGACGGAAATGACGTTAAAGCACCGTTGAATCCAGTGGAAAGGGTTTTCACGTTGATTGAAGACCAGACGGAGAAATAAGCGAGAGAGAGGGTGAGAGATGTGAGCAGGTGAGCGTGGTTCTGGGCAAGTGATTGGCCAAAACCACGCTTTTTTTTAGCCAGTCGTTTGGTACATTTTCAATTCTCAATTTTCAATTCTCAATTCCTTTCCCCCATTTGCGAAGCTGTTTGACTACGGCGGAAAAATCCTTCGGCAAATCGGCTTGTATCGTCTTTTGTTCGCCAGTCGTTGGGTGATTGAAAACCAATTTTCCTGCGTGTAGCGTGGTGCGTGACATGATGGGCAGTTCTTCTTCCACTTCCTTGCTCAATTTAAATTTCCGCAGTTTCACTTTTGAAAGATAAAATGCGCTTTGGCGGCCATACAAATGGTCAACCGCCAGTGGGTAGCCGATGGCATGCAGGTGCACCCGGATTTGGTGCGTCCGCCCCGTCTCGATGCTGCATTCAATGAACGTGTAATTCTTAAATGTCTCCGTCACTTTGTAGTTGGTGCGGGAGGGTTTGCCGCCATGTACTACAGCCATTTTCTCCGGGTGGGTTGGGTGTGGGCCAAGCGGTTTGTCAATGGTTCCTTCAGCCTGGTGCATCACGCCATCCACGAGGGCGAAGTATATTTTCTCCACCGTCCGGTCCATGAACTGCTTGGACATTGCCTTGTGCGCCTCTTCGGTTTTGGTGAAAAGTAGAATGCCGCTTGTCTCCCGGTCGAGGCGGTGGACGGTGAAAATTTTCCCGAATTCATTGCCCAGAATATTGTACAAATTGGGCTTGTCCGCAGAAAAACGGTCAGGGATGGTGAGCAGGTTGGCGGGTTTGTTCACCACCACGAGGTCGTCATCTTCGTAAACTATTTCTATTTGATGCTTCATTTTATAAAGAAAAAAGGAAAAAGGAAAAAGTAGTTTGACTCCCAATCCAGTATCTGTAATTTTAGCAGACCCTGACTGCACACTGCCATCCCGAGCAATCGGGACAAGACCTGTCAAACTGCCAACGCTCACTCTCCCCAACGGTATGAGTCCAATTCAAAGCCTGCCAAGTCCAGTACCCTATCCACCACCGTAGCGGCCAAAGCTTCCATATTGTTCGGGCCGCTGTAAAACGACGGAATAGCTGGGCAAATAATACCGCCCGCTTCGGTGATGGTCGTCATGTTCCGCAGGTGAATCAAGCTAAATGGCGTTTCCCTGGGCACTAAAATCAGGCGGCGTCGTTCTTTCAAAATCACGTCGGCAGCACGGGTCAGCAGGTCATCGGAGACCCCGGCAGCGATGCGACCGAGCGTTCCCATCGAGCAGGGGCAAACGACCATCGTGTCGTATTTGGCCGAACCCGATGCAAATGGGGCGGCAAAATTATCCTTTTCAAAGACATCGAAGGGATAATCTCGGTAGGCTTCGTTGCCAAGTTCGAGTTGCCAATTCAGGCGGGCGTTTTTGCTCATCACCACGCCGACGGCGGCCCACTGGGATTTGATTTGCAGGAGCCTGTCAAAAAGCACTTTGGCATAGATAGAACCACTCGAACCTGCCACTGCCACCACGATTTTTCGCATGATTTTGAATTAAAGTTAAAGTTTGATTAAACAAACCCCCTGTTTTAGGGTAAAATGAGGAAATTGGTACTTTCGTTGCAAGTTAGCTTTAACTGCCGATGAAAAATCTCTCAACGGCACCTTTTTACCTTGAACACATTAAATTATCAATCAAATTATCAACAATGAAAAAAGTTTTGCTTGTCGCCCTTGCTGTCGTTGCTGTGGGCTTTATTTATGCATTTATGCCTAAAAACGACCCCGTTGCTGCGGCTACCAAGCGTGCTGGCGATGGCGAAATCGCTTGGATGACTTGGGACGAAGCCGTGAAGGCTAATGAAAAAGCGCCTAAGAAAATCTTCATTGACTTTTACACCGATTGGTGTGGCTGGTGCAAGAAAATGGACAAATCCACCTTCATGGAACCAGGCGTTGTGGACTACGTGAACAAGAATTTTTACGCTGTAAAATTCAACGCTGAGCAAAAAGAAGACGTGGTTTTCAAAGGCACTACCTTTTCTTGGACGGCTGGCGGCCGTGGTGGTTTTCACAAATTGGCTTACGAACTGCTGGATGGCCGACTTGGCTACCCTAGCTATGTTTACCTGACGCCGACCTATGAGCGCATTCTGATTTCTCCGGGCTACAAAGAAGCTCCCATGCTTCAAAAAGAACTGAAATTCGTTTCGGAAGATAAATACAGCTCCATGAGCTGGGACCAGTACCGGGCTAGCAATTGAGTTTGCAGTTCGTCAGTGGGCAGTTGGCAGTCAGCGTGAATTAACTCGCACCTGACTGCCAGTTTCCTACTACAATATCTCCTCGAACTCCTCCTCCGCCTTCGGCAAAAACCTACCCAGCGCTTCGTTCTTGGAGCGGTGCATCTTTGCAAAATTTTCCATCACTTCTTCTACCAGCCGCTCGTCCACCAGCTTCTGCATCGCCGTGAAGTCGCTCAGCTCGTTGCTTTCCCGAAACTTGAAAGTCTGCTCGTAAAGCCCCGTTTCAAACTTGACGGAGAGCTTGTTGTCCATTTTGAAAACGGTAATTTTCAGGCTAGGATGGTCAATGTTTCCGATGATTCTCATTGGTAATCTTGAATATTTTTGGTCAAAATCTGGTAAATCGCTTGCAATTCCGGCTGGTTTTCAAGCTGGCGCAAATGCCGCTGGATGGTCGCATCATCATGCCGCACAGCCGGGCCTGTCTGCATGGTAGCGGGTGGGCCATCCGCCAATTTCGCCACGGTCTCATGGATGAGCGGCAGCAGCATTTCGAAGGGCAGCCCAGCCTCGGTTTGTATTTTCTCGCCTACGGCAAAAAGGTGGTTGGTGAAATTATTGACGAAAACGGCCGCTAGATGCAAGGTTCCCCGCTGCTCGTCATTGATGTGAAAAACGTGTTTGCTGAGTAGTTGGGCGAGGCGGGTCAAAATCGCCAAATCTTCGACCCGGCTGGCATCCACACAGATGGGGATTTTTTGAAAATCGGGCTTTCTGATTTTCGAGAAACTCTGCAAAGGATAAAAGGCGCCAACACGGTTCAAGCCCGGTGCAGCTTCATCAAAAACCCTCGTCGGTGTTGCGCCGGAGGTGTGTACTATCAGTTTGTCATCCAAGCCTTTTTCAAAAAGCTGCTGGGCTACTGTGCCGATTGCATCGTCATGTACAGCGAGAAAATAAAGGTCGGCTTCCGTTGAAATTTCGTTCAAATCATTCGTAAAACCAGCGCCAATTTCAGTGGCCAATTGCAGCGCTTTCAATCGGTCTCGACTAAAAACCTGCACCACTTCCTCGCCCACTTCCACCAGCTTCATGCCGAGGTGGGTAGCCATATTTCCAGCGCCGATGAGTACGATTTTCATGGCTCAATTTTTCAAGCAATCAAGTTTGGGTCAATTTCGCTGGTCACCACCACTTGCCGATCCTTCCTCCTTCGGAACATCGCCACAGCCAGTCCTGCCATCATCATCGTAGAACCGAGCCAAAACAGGTTGATGCCAGGAAAAACGATGGACTCCAACACAATGTAATCTGTGCGAAAGGATTTCTGCGCAATCTCGACCGGCAGCGGCTTCCCGCCTATTTTTCCTTCGGCAATTTGCATTTCAAATGACTCAGAGGCTGGATCAATTTTGGTCAAATAAAAATTTAGCCCCAGCGAAGGTATTTCTCCTTTTTCCGTGCTGATTTCCCCGTTTCGGATAATGAAAATCGGCTCGGCGGTCAGTTCCTCGCCCGTGGCAGGGTCGGTAGCTTTCATCAGTGCAGATACCGCAACATCGCCTTTCTGAGTGGTGATTTTAGGTGCCTTGTTCACGCCAGCGAAGGTGATTTTCTTTCCGTTCAGGTTGATGGAATCACCATTTTTGAAGATAAACTTCTTGTAAGTCAAGTCCTTGTCAGCTTCTAAATAGCGCAGCAAAGCAGCCTCTGGCAGCCGCACTTTCATCGAAATATCGTTGAGCTGGACCGGCAGCGAACCCCACATTTTGCCACGCAGATAAACCAGCGGTTCGGCGTAAAACATGGTGTCCTTTTTCTCAAAAGCCAGTTTTACACTCACCGCAAAATCGCCCTCCACAGCTTCATAATCAGGGTGAGTGGGCTGGTAATTCACACCGACGACGGAGACTTTTGTTTCTGCACCAACCATTTTACCCGCCTGCGTTTCGATGGAATCAACGATGCTAATTGGCTGGCTACCAATCTCGTAGGGTCGGTAAACGAGGTTGCTTTCTTGCTCTTGAGCAGCCTTGTCGCTGGTTTCCGAAGGCGGCATCATCAAGTGTGTGAAAATGTCCTTTCCAAAATAGCGCTTGGTGGACGGGTTGTATGCCTTCACTTCCGTCACCTTGTTGTCGTAAATGGCTTGTGGATAGACGTTGAAATCCTCAATGACCTTGCCCGACGAGTCGAGTTTTTCGTAGTTGACGGTGAAAATGCGGAGGTTGCCTTCTAACGTATCCTTTTTGTAGGTGACCTGGTAACCGCTCATGTACATCGGCAGGTTCTTGAAAAGCAGGACGTTTTTTTGGAGCATCTCGGCGTCGAGGAGGCCCGCTTGTGCAACGGGGTTGCTGGAAATGTGTTGCTTGTTGAGGCCGGAGGCGATGATACCTGCCAGCATTATCCCGAACCCGATGTGCGAAAAGGCAGAGCCGGCCAGTTTGAGGTTTCCTTTTGCGAAGGTGAAAATATAATCAATGTTGGCCACCACGGTGAAAAGCCCCGTGAACATGAGCAGCCAGAACTGCCAATCGCCCAATTTTATCCAAAAACTGGAGAGTACTGTGAGTGCAACTGCACCCACTGCGGCGATGCCGATGTGCTTCGCAAACTTGGCTTTTTGCGAGGCGAAATTGAATTCTTTGTACCGTAAAAATTGCGCAGCACCGCTGAAAACCCCAATAAATACGCCAATCCAAACCATGTACTTGTTGTAGTGGCTGATGGGGTCGCTGATGGTGTAGCCCTTATGGTCTGGTTGAAAAATCTGGACGATTTTGTTGACCACGGGCAGCGAAGTGGAAGCCGTGATGATGACCGCCGAAAACAACAGTACCAGCGAACCAATAAACATCCAGAATTCCTTCGAGGGCAGCGCCTCCTCTTCTTTCGAGGCGGGCATGTCTTTCCTTCGTAAAATGAGCAGGAAAATGGCGGCTGCGGTGAAGAAAACCATGAAGGTTGTGAGCTGCGTTTCTAGCCCCAATTCCGTGAAAGCATGGACGGAAGTATCGCCCAATATCCCACTTCGGGTGAGAAAGGTCGAGTACAAAATCATCACGAAAGTGCCCGTATAGAACAGCAGCGTACTCTTCATAGAATAACCTGTGTTGCGAGCAACGAGGTGCGTGTGGATGCCCGCCACCAGCAGAATCCAAGGCACGAGCGACATGTTTTCAACGGGGTCCCAAGCCCAGTAGCCACCGAAGCTGAGCGCCTCGTAGGCCCAAGCACCACCCATCAAAATACCTGTGCCGAGAATGGCCCCGCTGAACAGCGCCCAAGGCATGGCTGGTTTCATCCAAGTCTTGTATTCCTTCGTCCAAAGGCCAGCGAAGGCGAAGGCGAAGGGAACCACCGTCGAGGCAAAACCGAGGAAAAGCGTCGGTGGGTGAATGGTCATCCAATAGTTTTGGAGCAGCGGGTTCAGGCCATTTCCTTGGATGAGTTTGACGTAGTCGGCGTTTGCGAAGAGGGGGATGTCCATCGTGTCACGCAGCAGTAACAGTGGGTTACTTCCCATCTTGATGTCGTCGGTGAAATAGATGCCGACAATCATGGTAAAAATGAACGCCTGCACCAGCGAGATAATGGAAAGCACGGGTGCTTCGAACTGTTTTGCCCGAAACAACAGGATGCCGCCAAGCACGGCGTGCCAGAACATCCAAAGCAGGAAGCTGCCCTCCTGCCCTTCCCAAAATGCGGAGAAAATGTATTGAAACGGCAAGTCTTCGCTCACGTGCTGCCATACGTACTGGTACTCAAAGCGGTGGTTGAGCATTGCCACTGTGATGGTGGCCATGATGGTGAACACGCTGATGCCATGTAGGATAAAACCCCAACGCCCAATTTTGCGCCAGCCTTCGTACTCCGGCAGGTGTCGGCGTTGCGTAGCAAAAAAATAGCCCACTGCACCCAGTAGGCTCGTCATGAATCCGAAAATGAGAAAAAAATGGCCGAGCTGCTTGTAAATCAAGGCTTCGCCGATGTATTTGAGTTCTTCCATTGTGTAGGTTTAGGAGGTTTTAGGTTCATGGTTTTGGGTTTATGGCAGGGAGGGTTTACGCACCTTGCTCCCTGAAACCAGAAACCAGGAACCGAAAACCGGTTCCTTTCACGAGCCTTTTTCAGCCTTGATATAAACTTCTTCGTCCTTGTATTTCGATGGGCATTTGAGCAGGATATCAGAAGCGACGAAGCTATCGCCGTTCATTTTGCCGGTCACTACGATTTGCTCGGACATTTCAAAATCCTTCGGTTTTGCAGCCAACAGCACGACTTTGGCTTCTTCACCCTTGTTGTCCCGAATATAAAATGTGAAGAAGTTGGGGTCTTTGTTGGGTTCGTAGTACATCTCCTTGTCCTTGGCGAGTTGCCCGGCGATTTTCACTTCTTTCAGGGTGGATTTTGCTACCGAAAAATCGGAGTAGGTGGTTACTTCCGGCGGGGATTTGATGAGCATGAAAGCCGCTGCGACCATCATGATTAAAGCGACGATATAAATCTTTTTCATGGCTTTTAAATTTTATGCAAATGTAGCAAGGCTAAGCCTCGTTTCCTATTTATCCTTGTCAAACAACTGTCAACTCATGTAGTTTGGGCAAAATTCCAGCATTTTAACTCCCTTGCTTTGAATTGTGGTGCAAAAGCAGTTTTTTCGCTCTGCAAATCATCCACTGGCCAACCCAACAGGCGGCCTAATTTTCACCAAATCAACAATCTATTTTATGGAAACGCTGGACCATTTTGAAGAAGAGTACCTACCAAACTCCGACGAAAAAACGATGGCGCTGCTTGCGCATATCCTACCCATTGTAGCAGGTTTTGTGGCGCCTTTGGTCATTTTTTTGATAAAAAAAGACGAATCGCCTTATGTCAAAAAACACGCCATGGAAGCGCTGAATTTTCAGATTTCAATCGCCATTTACTTCTTTGCTTCCTTCATCCTGATGTTTGTCATCATTGGCATTTTTACCATGATTGGCGTAGCAATTTTGGCTTTTGTCTGTGCAATCATTGCTACCGTTCAAGCGAATGAGGGCAAGTTTTTCAAATACCCTTTGACGATTCGGTTGCTGAAATAAAAAGTGGATTTCGTGCCGTGGGAGAAGGATTATCCTTCCTCCACAGCACATTTCTAACCGCCCACTTTCACCTGCCAAGCCCATGCTGAGCGCATGATTTCCTCAATACCTCTCTTTGGTACCCAACCCAGCTGCCGTTCAGCTTTGTCCCGATTGGCGAAAATACTGACCACATCGCCCGCCCTACGAGGGCCAACGATATAATTCAGTTTTTTTCCTGTCACTTTTTCAAAAGCGTTGATGGCTTCCAAAACGGTCACGCCGTCACCGATTCCCACATTAAAAATCTCGCTCGGAGCCGTATTTTTCCCAGCCATCAAATAGCGCAAGCAGGCCGTGTGCGCTGCCGCCAAATCCATTACATGGATGTAATCACGCACACAAGACCCGTCACGGGTATCGTAATCGCTGCCGAAAACGGTCATGCTCGCCCGTTTCCCGATGGCCGTCTCGGTGATGACAGGGACGAGGTTGCTGGCCTTTGTTAGTGGCGACTCCCCTAAAAGCGCCGACTCATGCGCCCCCGCTGGATTAAAATATCGAAGGCAAATCGCCCGAACTTCTTTGGTCACCTTCGTAAAGTCCTCAATGATTTTTTCACCCATCTGCTTCGTGCGGGCGTATGAGCATTCTGCCTCTTGGAATGGCGTCGCCTCCGTCACGGGCAGCTCGGTGGCATTGCCGTACACTGAGCAACTGGAAGAAAAAATGATGTTCGAAACGCCGAATTCCTGCGCACAAGTAAGCACGTTCACGAGGCTTTCATTGTTGTTGTGAAAATAGCGGAGCGGCTGGAAAACCGAATCTTCCACGCTTTTCAGCGCCGCAAAATGGATGATGCCGACAATGCCGGGATTTTCCGTGAAAACGGCCCTGGTTTTTTCGAGGTCGCAGAGGTCAATGGCGTAATTGCGCACCTTTTTACCAGTAATCGCCTCAATTCCACCCAGCGATTTTTCATCAGAATTGGAGAGGTTGTCTATCGAAATGACCTCAAAACCATTGTTAATCAAATCAACAATCGTATGGCTTCCGATATAGCCGGTGCCGCCTGTGACTAAGACTTTTTGCATTTTTCTAATTTTAGGGCGCTAAAGTGAGGTTAAATGAACGGGCAACCAAGTTTTGTGTTCGATTTATGCCAAATTCAATTCACGTCAACCCACTTCTCACCAACTCGCCTAATTTTACCAAAAAAAAGAATGCAGCAATACCTTGACCTCATCCCAGAACTCCTCGAAATTGCCCGAAAAGCAGGTGGAGTCATCCTTGAAATTTACCACAGTGACGCAGATTTTGGCGTGGAAGCAAAGTCTGACGACTCCCCGCTCACCCGTGCCGACCGGGCAGCCAACGAAGTGATTTGCCGTGGTTTGGAGGCACTACCATTAAAGTTCCCCATCATTTCCGAAGAGAATAAACTGCTGCCATATTCCGAACGCAAGGATTGGAAACAGTGCTGGCTCGTTGACCCGCTGGATGGTACAAAGGAGTTCATCAAGAAAAACGGTGACTTCACGGTGAACATCGCTTTGGTGGAAGCTGGTAAGGTAGTCGCTGGTGTGGTCGGCATTCCAGCACAGGATGAACTGTACTGGGCCGTCAAGGGCAAAGGTGCTTTTTTGATAAAAAACGAATCTGAAACTGAAATCGAAGCAGCCAGCTTTGCCGAAATGGATACTGGTTTGAACATCGTTTGTTCCCGCTCTCACCTCACACCTGAAACCGAGGCTTTCATCGCAAAATACCAGCAACCAAACCTCGTCTCACGGGGCAGCGCCCTCAAGTTTTTACTTTTGGCAAAAGGTGAGGCGCACATCTATCCTCGCATCGCTCCAACGATGGAATGGGACACGGCTGCTGCGCAAATCGTACTGGAAGAAGCCGGTGGAAAAGTGGTGGTATTTGAAACGGGCGAGCCAATGCGGTACAATCGGGAGAATTTGTTGAATCCGTCGTTTGTGGGGTATGGAAACGTGATTGGTAACTAGTCTCAAGTCACCAGGCACCAATCACTAAACCCCTTTAAAGTTCGCCTTTCTTTTCTCCAAAAACGCAGAAGCACCCTCTTTAAAATCCGCTGTTCCCGCCGCTTCGCCGAAGGCGGCCACTTCTTTATCAAAACCAAGTTGGTCATGGTGAAAATGGGCGTTCACCGCTTCGATGGTCAACTGAATGGCGACTGGCCCTTTCGTAGCTATTTTCTCCAAAATCTCCGTTGCTTTCGCAACTTCCTCCCCGGCTGGAACCACGTGATTAACCAGGCCAAGCCGCAGTGCTTCCTCCGCCCCTATCATGTCGGCAGTGAGCAGCAATTCCATCGCTTTCGTCTTGCCGATGTACTGTATGAGCCGCTGCGAACCGCCGTAGCCAGGTATGATTCCGAGGTTCACTTCCGGCTGTCCGAACTTCGCTTTTTCACCTGCAATACGCAGGTGACAGGCCATCGCCAACTCACAGCCACCGCCTAGGGCAAAGCCGTTCACGGCAGCAATCACGGGCTTTGCGAAGCGCTCAACCAAGAAGAAAATGTCCTGCCCCCGCTTCGATAATTGCGAAGCAGAAGCTACATCCAACTTCAAAAATTCGGAGATGTCTGCCCCAGCGACAAAGGCTTTTTCGCCAGCGCCCGTGATGATGACGCCCTTGATGTCCGTGCGCTTGGGCGCATCCTCACCGAAGAATTGCTTGAGGTCGCTAAATGTGCCAGTGTTCAAGGCATTCAACGCTTGCGGGCGGTTGACGGTGACGAGCAGGATGCCGTTGTTTTCGGTAACGAGTAGGTTTTCGTATTGCATTTTGGTAACTAGTGATTGATGATTAGTGATTGGTTGGGACGGCTTGTTTTGGATTCATCATTACAAGTCTGTAACTCCACAACCCTTGCTTCCACGCCCGGTATTGTGCCAACCCAGTTTTGTAATGTACCCTGCCGAAATGTGTCCCATTGTGAAACAGGTTGTACCATTTGGTACCCACCATGCCCGCCAGTGCAAACCACCAGTATTTCATGATGGATTTGCGTACTCCCTTCGTCACGTCCACATTTTCAGCGAGGGTGAAATTATGATTTTTGGTCAAATTGGAAAGCTCCGTTGTTGTCAGTAAATCGCTCATGGCCCAGCCGTGGAGCATGTCCTGCATGACGGGGGTCTCTGTAATTTCCCAGTTTCCCTCCTTGAAAACATCGGCGATGAGCAGTCTGCCGCCAGGCTTGAGTACCCGCCGCATCTCCTTGAAAAACAGCGACTTATCCGTGGCGGTCTGCATGGATTCGATGGCCCAAACCACATCGAAATGGTCATCGGGAAAGCCCGTTTTGGTGTAGTCCAGCCGCTCAAAATTAGCAAGATGAGCGACGCCATTTTGCGAAGCAAAACGACTGGCCGTGCGCACCTGCCGCTCGCTGAGGGTGATGCCCGTCACTTGGCAGCCGTAGTTTTTTGCGAGGAAAATGGAGGAGCCCCCTACCCCACAGCCAGCGTCGAGCACCTTGTCTTTGGAGGTGATTTTGCCCAATTTGGCGAGCTGCGCATTGGTGTTCAAAATGGCATCGGCGAGGGTTTTGGTATTGGCATCCCAGATGCCGTAATGGAGGCCCATGCTCTGCTCCATCTTCCAGAACTTGCGGTAATGGACCTCGGTGTGGTCGTAGTAATTGGTGATGTCCTCGGTGGTGAAAATCATTCGATTGCGGATTGCGGATTGCGAATTTCGGATTCAAGGCGATGTGTTCCGCTACTTTTTCTGGAATTCGCTGAAATTGGTGCTGATGGTAAAATGCGTATTTCCAGCGCCGAGGTGCTGGATGGAGCGGCCAAAATCCACCCGAAACCATTTCACTTTGATGCCAACGCCCATGGCGAACCCGGAAAGGCTGCGCAAGTTACGCACTTCGGTTTCTTTGCGGAGCAAATGATTGTACCCAAGCCGGATACGGAAATTTTCCAATCGGCCCAACAAGAACTCGCCGTTGAAGGCGAAATGCCGAAAGAAGTTGTCCAGTTTTGGGTTCTTGTTGTTTGTGTTTTGGTCGCCAAAAAAGAAGGTGTCTTCCTCTTGGTTTGGGTCATCGTAGAGGACGTTCCAGCGGTTCAGATAGCGGTAAATCACGGAGAATCTGAACGGCAAATGTTTGAGCCGCTTGGATAACCCAAGCTGCGCTTCATAGGGCAAAGGCTCATGGTCTGCGCCAGTGTAGGTCTTCATTTGCGAGCCTAAGTTCCTGATAACCAAGGAGATATTGAACTGACGGGCTGTATCGTGAAACATAGCGGCAAGGTCGCCAGCTATGCCATTGGCGGTGTAGCTTTCCAGTGATGAAGTGATGAAACGGAGGTTGGCGCCGACGCTCACCCGCTCGTACAATTGCCGACCTGCACCCACCGTGAAGGCGTATTCGTTAGCTTTGAAATTGCCCGTCTCCGTGCCGATTTCGTCGGTCGCCACAAAGTCACCGTAGTTCATGTACTGAATGCCGCCGTGCATCGTCACGCCCAGCTTTTTCAGGTCTTGTCCGAAGCTGACATAGCCACTAGAAATATCCGACACCATGAAATTATGGCTGAAAGAAACCTGGTGGTTCATCAGCGGATTCAGCGCTGCGGGGTTGGAAAGGGCGAGGTTCACGTCGTCGTCCTGCACGGCAATCTGGTAGCCGCCTAGCGCCGTGAGGCGGGCGGAAGCGGGCAGCCGCAGGAACTCGAAACTGTTGTGCCCACCCGAGATTTGCGCTTGGAGCGTGGACGCTAAACCCATGAAAATCAATAGGTTAGTTAGCATTTTTTTCATAAAAAATCTTTATTGTTGGATTGTTTTATTGTTGAATTGTTGTTGTTGCTAGTCCCAAATAACAATTCAGCAATCTAACAATTCAACCATCTAAACTATTCAATCACCGCACTTTCCTTTTTCATCTTGGCCAAATCGTGAATCTTCGTGGAGTCAATCTGCTGCTCGCCTTTTTCCTTCGACCAAGTTTCGGCGCAGATGCCGAATTCACAGTACATTTTTTGCCTCAACTCCCCGTTTTCATCGTAAATTTTCAATTCGCCCTGTTCGTTGTCGCCCTGCACATAGACGCCCTCCGTTTTGAGTTTTCCATTTTTGTAAAACTCTTTAAATGGCCCATTTTCGAGGTTGACGGCAAAGGTGACCTCCTCGGCCAGTTCACCCGAATCGTACCATTTCTTCCAGGTGCCCGACATTTCATTGTTCATGTACTGGCCCTCGTTGAGCATTTTTCCGTTCTCGTCAAACTTCTGGTATTTGCCCTCGAACATCCCGTTGGCATGGGTCGTTATGCTCTCCAACTGGCCGTTTTCATGGTACAGTTTCCGCTCGCCGTTCAGGCTGTCGTTGAGGTAAAAACTCTCCTCCATCTTCTGGCCGTTGGGGTAAAAAGCAAGGTATTCGCCCTCTTTTTTCTTCGTTTTTTTATTGATGGTAAAGCGCTCAGTGACCTTACCGCTGTCGTCCTTTTTTTCAACGGTTTCGAAATTGCTGCAAGCAGCCAAAAACAAGATTGTGAAGCAGGAAAAAATGAAAAAACGCATGGTTGAAGAAATTTAGCTGGATAAACGATACAAAGTTATTGGCAGTATCTTCGGTTTCTGGTTTAAGACTTGGGTTCTTGGTTTTTGGTTTCAGGTTTTACGGCAGCAATACCCACAAACCAAGAACCAAGAACCAAAAACCCATTGGAGCGGCAAATAAACGACTTTTGACCGTCTCTAAATAAGCTGCAAACCAACAACAATTTAGAATTAATTCTTTGAAATGGAACGGGAGGCGTAAATTTGCCGCTGCAAATACGGGAAGCCAAACGGTGAAAAATATAAAAGTCACTGGCTTTCAACGTTTTATCTCCCAAATCGCCAAATGTTTGACCAAACCGCCCTGACAAAAGCGTTTTTAAAATATTAACCAAATCTAAAATCATGTTCCAACCATCCACTGACTTGCTCAAAAATGAGCAATCCGACTCCCCAAATGAAGAACTGAAAGCTTGGGTCAAAACCATGACTCAACACCTCCAACCGGACAGTGTTCACTGGTGCGACGGCTCCGAGGCCGAGTACGACCAGCTTTGCAACCTGCTTGTAAAAAAAGGCACTTTCATCCGCCTAAACGAGGAGAAGCGACCGAACAGTTACGCCTGTTTCAGCGACCCCAGCGACGTGGCCCGGGTTGAAGACCGCACTTTCATCTGCTCCCGACTCAAAGAAGACGCAGGCCCCACCAACAACTGGGTGGAACCCCGTGAAATGAAGGCCACGATGGAGAGCTTGCTCAAAGGCTGCATGAAGGGCCGCACGCTCTACATCATCCCATTCTGTATGGGGCCGCTCGGCTCGCCGCTATCCCGTTACGGTGTACAACTCACTGATTCTGAGTATGTTGTCACCAATATGCGCATCATGACCCGCATGGGCGACGCTGCGCTGAAACTCATTGGCGAAAAGGGCGAATACGTCAAGTGCATCCACTCGGTCGGCGCTCCGCTTTCGCCCGGTCAGGCTGATGTAAAATGGCCTTGTGCACCGGACATCAAGAACAAATACATCGTGCATTTCCCAGAAGAGCGCCTCATCGTGAGCTACGGCAGTGGCTACGGCGGCAATGCGCTTTTGGGCAAAAAATGCTTCGCACTTCGAATCGCCAGTACGATGGCTCGGGAGGAAAACTGGCTCGCCGAGCACATGCTCATCCTCGGCGTGGAAGACCCCAAGGGCGAAAAGACCTACGTGGCCGCCGCTTTCCCTTCTGCCTGCGGCAAAACGAATTTCGCCATGCTTATTCCACCAGACGCCATGGAAGGATGGAAGGTAACGACCGTCGGCGACGACATCGCCTGGATTCAGAAGGGCGAGGCGGGAAGGCTTTACGCCATCAATCCCGAGGCGGGCTACTTTGGCGTAGCCCCTGGCACCAACTACAAGACGAACCCGAACGCCATGATTTCGGTGGAAAAAAACACGATTTTCACCAACGTGGCTGTCACACCCGACGGCGATGTCTGGTGGGAAGGCATGACCAAGGAAGTGCCAGCTGGCCTCACCAACTGGCAGGGGCAACCGCACGACCCTGCTTCCGGCAAGCCTGCCGCCCACCCCAACAGCCGCTTCACTGCGCCATCCAGCCAAAACCCCGTGCTTGACCCTGAGTGGGACAATCCGCAGGGCGTGGCCATCCGGGCCTTTGTGTTCGGAGGTCGCCGCAGCACGGTGGTGCCGTTGGTTTACCAATCTTTCAACTGGAACTTCGGCGTCTATCTCGCTGCCACGATGGGTTCGGAGATGACTGCCGCCGCCTTCGGTGAACTGGGCAAGGTGCGCCGTGACCCCTTCGCCATGTTGCCGTTCATGGGCTACCACGTCGCCGATTACTTCAACCACTGGTTGCAGTTCGGTCGTGACCTGCCGAACTCGCCCCGCATCTTTGGCGTGAACTGGTTCCGCAAGGACGAACAGGGTAATTTCGCATGGCCCGGTTTCGGAGAAAACATGCGGATACTCAAATGGATAGTGGAGCGGGTACGTGGCCGTGCCGGTGCCGTTGAAAGCCCCATCGGCTGGATGCCCCGCCACCGTGACATTGATTGGACGGGCCTCGACGATTATCCAAAAGAAGAATTCAAAAAAGTGATGGCCGTGGACCGAGAAGCCTGGAAAAAGGAAGTGCTGGCCCACGAAGAACTCTTCGCCACCATGTACGACCGCCTCCCGAAGGAATTCCTCTTCATGCGAGAGCTGCTGCTGTCCGGCCTCTGGCGCTCGCCGGAGAACTGGGAGACGGCACCTGAGAGGGTGGATGATTAGAAGGTGAGAGATGTGAGAGGGTGAGAGCGTGAGAGAAGGTGATGCCTCGGGTTTGGGGCGTCACCTTTTTTTTCAGGCTTAGTAAAAAATGGGATATTTGCGGCTGGCAAGATGCTTTGTTTCGCCAAACCCAGTGGATAAGCAAAAAAGGGTTACGACGATTCACGAGTTGGGCGCAATCACTAAATATCATAATACCTATACTGAATGGAAAATACAAATTCGCAATTTGAAATTGAAATCACCTTTAGAAGAAGATTGTGTAGTACTCTTTGCCAACGGAGGCTATTCTTTGATAAAAGCCAATCATCTCTTTAAGTTGGCAATAGACAAGGGTCTTTCACAACAGAAAAGCAAAATCTTAATTGATGTAAATTCCATAACTGGCACAATTCCCTTCATGGATAGGTTTAGATTTTCTGAATATTTAGCCAATTATAAAATAGCGCATGCTTTGGGGAAAATCAATAGAATAGCCGTAGTAGGACAAGAACCAATCGTCCACAAGGAGCGGTTTGGTGAGACAGTAGCTGTTAATAGAGGTATCAATGTGCGGGTATTTACAGACAAAGACCAAGCTTCGATTTGGCTTTATCAGTAATAAAACTGCGATTGACAAGATGTTTGTAAAATTGGTAAAAAGGTGATGCATTAGGGATGGGGGCGTCGCCTTTTTATGATTTTATGTATAAATCGACAGATATGAAATCAAAAATAGCTTTAGTTGTAGCTTTAATTTCAATTTTGATTTTAAGCTGTAACATTGAGCACCAACTTCAAGGCACTTTTATTCAGATGATTCCCAAGAAAAGCCTAAATCTAGAATTCAGGCAGATTGTATTTTCTGAAAATGAGTTTTTATTTGAAAATTCTGTCAGTTGCTTAATGACCACAATTAAAGGAACTGGAGATTTTATCATTCATAAACCATTTGTAACACTTAATTATAATAAAAGCATTGATGATTACCCTGACAGTAGTTTAATAAAACCGATTGTTGCCAAAGGTGATTCAATTGAGATTAAAATCATTATCAATCATAATCAATTTGAAGGAAGGAATGATGTATCCCTAATTAATTACGACTTATTCATCAATTATTTTTACAAAAATGAGTTACATCATAGAGTTGAAGAGTTGAAAAAAATAAATGAAGTATATATTTTCAAGCTTCCAAATAGCGTAAATAATATTTCAATATTAGTAGGTCCAAGAGTTTTGTGGGAAGGTAGAAGTGGCACGTTTGGATTAAGCTATTTTGATTTCACTGACAATGGTTCTAAGCAAATAACAATTTACAGTGTACAACAGTCTGGATATAATTTTATCAAGCCAAATCTTAAGGTCAAATATCGAATCAAAAAGACATTGAGAGGATTAGTTTTAGTTGACTCTACTGAAACCATTAGACTAAAAAAAAGAAAATAAATGCTCAGTTCACCCAAGTGTTCCCTCTTCTTCAGTCAAGCATAACCCAAGAAACTTTAATGCTCGAACTTTCGCTTAATCACAAAAGGGTATGTACTTTTGTGGCAAGGTTGGAAGAAACTTAACGAAACTGGTGTTTAATGAAGCTTCATGTCCACTGGTGCCGAGGAGAATGACGTTTTTATTTTCAATTTGGCTCAATTACGATTCCCTACCCCCCTTCCTCAAGCTGAGCTTGATAAACAACCCTCGACCGTTTTTCCCTCCCCTTAAAATTGCGCCGACAGGTCAGTGGCTCGGCACGAAACGGGATACTCCTATTTTTACCCCTCTAGTGGCAATCGGAATCGGCAAACTACCATTTCAAGCGTTCAGAATAGCAATCGGAAACGGCGGAATGCCATTCTAAGCGTTAAGAATGGCATTCCGCCAATTCGGATTGCCTTTAAAAGCGTTCAAAATAGCGGTTAAAATTGGCAGATTCTTTATCTTAACAGTGAGAATAGTGGTTAGAATCGGCGGAATGAGGTTTTAGGGGGTTTGGGCGGGGTATGGGTTGTAAGAACGGTTTGCATACCCGTTGCCGCAAGTCTTGCCCTTTCCCACCCGAGCGTATCCTCAAACCGGTGAAAAGGCACAAGTTTGACTTGCGGCATAGTTGGCATCACATCGAATGTGCCGCTGCGCCCCACACTTGCTCAAACTTTCGCTTCATCACACAAGAGTTTGTACTTTTGTGGCGAGGTTGAAAGAAACTTGACAAAACTGGGACAAAAAATGAACGAGAAAATAAAAGCCGTAACAAAATCCGACATAGACGGACTGAAAAAAATAGTTGATTCAAGTGAATTGTTTCCGTCTGAATATTTGGACGAAATGATTTCTGATTACTTCAACAATCCTGAAACACAAGACATTTGGTTTGCATACATTGACAATGACAAACAAGTTGCAATTGGATATTGTGTGCCTGAAAAACTGACTGACGGGACATATAATTTATTAGCAATTGGCGTTTCCCAAGACTCACAAAGAACAGGAATAGCAAGTCAAATGATGAATTATATTGAACAACTACTTAAACAAAAAGACGGTAGAATACTAATTGTAGAAACTTCAAGTGACGATGCTCAGATTGGTGCAAGAAATTTTTATAAAAAAATAGGTTACACACAAGCCGCAGTTATTAAAGACTTTTGGAAAGACGGAGAAGACAAAATAGTTTTTTGGAAAAAGTTGTGACGCAGACGATTGACATTACAATAACAATAAGGGCAGCAACTAACAGCACCTACCCAAACTTTTAACCATTCCCCTCATTCCCCTACCTTTGCCTTTCAATGGCAACGCAATTATACCGACTTTTCCTCCGCCAGTTCCTCACTTGGCTACTCATCTTCCAGCTTACCCGGCTCATCTTTGTCGGCTGGAACTGGGCACGTTTTTCCGACTTGCCCTTCGGAGAAATCCTGCGCTTGCCCCTCGCTTCCCTCTACCTCGATACCGCCATGACCTGCTATTTCATGGGCATCCCGTACCTGCTTTTTGCGGCAGCGATACTCAGTGAAAAAAACGTTTTCCTCACCATCAACCGCTGGTTCACGGCGGCGCTGGTGGTGGTCGTGAGCTGCATCACCATTGGAGATTTGCCCATCTACGACGAGTGGCAATCCAAGCTGAACTACAAGGCCATCGCCATGCTTGACACGCCTTCGGAGGTGATACACACTGCCACGAATGCCCAACTTTTCGGCGGTACGGCGGCCATCGTGCTGCTCAGTTGGCTGGGGATTTGGTTGTTCGGGAAAATGACGGGGGCTCCTACCCTACCCCGCCGAAAGCCTTATTATTTCAGCATTTCGTTCCTGATTTTGACGCCCGGGTTCCTCACTATCGGGCTACGGGGCGGGCTGCAACAGATACCGATTCAGGTCAGCGACGCCTACTATTCCAAGCACAATATCCTGAACACAGCAGCCACCAATTCCGTGTTCCACCTGATGAGCAGTTGCCTGCAAAACACCAAGGCGGGCAAGCCCTACCACTTCCTGCCCGCTGCCGAGGCCGATTCGATTTTCGTGGCCATGAACCAGCCCGTTCGGGATACCACGTTGCCTATTTTTACCACCGAAAAACCAAACATCGTGTTGGTGATATTGGAGAGCTGGTCGGCGGATTTGCTGTCTGCCTTCGGCGGTTACGAGGGTATTGCGCCGCAAATGGAACAAATGGCCAAGGAGGGCATTGTTTTCAAAAACTGCTATGCCAGTGGCCTACGTTCCGACCAGGGCATGGCGGCCATTTTCTCCGGGTTTCCAGCGCAGCCCCGCACTTCCATCATCAAGCAACCGAACAAGGTCGAGCACCTGCCCTGCATCATTACCCCACTGAAAAAGGCGGGCTATTCGACTTCCTTCCTTTTCGGCGGCCAACTCAGCTACGGCAATATCCGCTCCTATATGTACTTCAACGGCTTCGACCGTATTACCGAAGGTAAGGATTTTGACACCAACCTGCCCACCTGCAAGCTTGGCGTGGCAGACGAGTACCTGTTCCAGCGGCAATTGGCGGATTTGTCGAAAGAGAAGGAGCCGTTCTTCGCCGCCATGTTTACCCTCAGCACCCACTCGCCATACGATGTGCCGATGAAGCCCGTGCTGGATTGGGGCGGCAAAGAAAACGCCTACCTCAATTCGGTGGTCTATGCCGACCGCTGCCTCCGTGATTTTATGGAGCAAGCCCGAAAGCAGGATTGGTATAAAAACACGGTCTTCGTTTTCGTTTCCGACCATAGCCACCCATCCCCGAAGAACTGGCAGTTCAACCAGCCGGAACTGCGCCGCATCCCGCTCCTATTGTTTGGCGAAGCTATCAAACCCGAATATCGAGGCATGGTGGACACGCTGCCCGCCACACAGACCGACTTGGCGGCTACTCTGCTGGCGCAATTGGGCTTGCCTACCGCTGATTTTATATACAGTAATAATTTGCTCAACCCACAGGCGCCACGCCATGCGTTCTTCACATTCGATGAAGGTTTTTGTTTGGTAAAACCGTCGAGCCAAGTCTGTTGGCATGTGAAGGATAATCGGGTGGAATATGAGAAAGTGGCTTCAGCTGATGAAAAACAGGGTTTGGTAAAGGAAGGACAGGCGTTTTTGCAGGTCTTGATGGATGCTTATTTTAGGTATTGAACCTTCACCAAAAATCTTTTTTATATCAAAAGTAGGGTAACAAATCGTTTGGTCGTTTTATAGATGAATCCAATGATGTCAAGCATTTTAATCATTTAAAATCGGCACCATCGGAATACTATATCATCCCTTAATTAAAATCTTAAGTTATGAACCATCCATCGAAATCATCCATCCTTATCTTCGCAACACTCTTACTTTTGGTATTTGCAAGCTGCAAAAAAGACCCAGCACCGACGCCAGAAGCAGACCAGGCCACCATCCAAAAAGCAAAGGCAGCGATGGTCAACCAACAACTTATGCTCTCCTCCTTCAACATCGCCCAATGGGGTGCTGAAAATGCCAATGGATTGGTGCACGGAGAAGTGCAAGAACGCAACGATACCTGCGGAAGCGTCAGCGTCGTGCCACCCGACCTATTTGTTTTTCCAAAGGTCGTAACCATTGACTTTGGCAGCGGCTGCACGGACGAGGATGGCAAATTAAAGGCTGGAAAAGTGGTGATGAACGTCGAGGCGATTTGGGAACAAAACGCAGATATCACCGTCTTTTATGACAATTACTCGGAGGACGGAGTAAAGGTGGAAGGCCAGTTTGTTTTCACCAATTTGAGTACCGCCGATGCGGCCATACTCCGCATAGAAGCCCAGAGCATTAAGTTCACCGATGCCAACAATTATACTTTTTCTTTCAGCGGAAACCAAACCTATACGCAAACCGCTGGCCATGCTTCTTGGTGGGACTGGCACGATGATGTTTATGAAGTAACTGGCAATATTTACAGCACTTTGACCAATGGTGAAACGGTGAATTGGCTGATACAAACGCCCTTGGAAAAAGCCAATGCATGTTATTATGTCAGCAAAGGAAAATCCATCTTGGATATAAACGGCTTGCCCGTATATGTTGATTATGGGAATGGCAATTGCGACAATCAAGGCACTTATACCATCAACGGGCAGGTATATCCGTTTACGATGTAAAACCTATTGAAATAAGCAATAAACAGGGAAGGCGTGGTCAATCGACCACGCCTTCCCTGTTTTTATCCACGGCTGTTTGAAATTCGTAAGTTTTGCTTTGAAAATGATTAGTCTAGGCTCAGATTTCGCCATTCCTTTGCACTTGAATTTCATAAATGCTAGTGCATGAAACTTAGATACATCATCAGAGCGACGCTCTTTTTTAGCCTCTTGTTGCTACGTAATTTTGCCATTGCCCAAAGCAACGACAGCACCAAGCATGTCCTAAATTTCAAAGGCACGATCAGCGCCACGAACAACGGCTTTTCACTGGTGCCGACCTTCACACTGGGCAAGCCAGCCCTCGTCACCATGTTCAGTGTGAGCGGCAAACGCAGGTTCAGTTTTGAACCGGAATTCCGGTATTCGCTGGAGGATTTCAAGCCCTGGTCCTTCATTTTCATCTGGCGCTACCAACTCATCAGGAAGGAAAAATTTCAACTGAAAATCGGTACGCACCTGCCAGCGCTGAATTTTACCACGCCCACCGTGGTCATCAATGGCGTGGAGGAGGACATCATCAAGGCCCGGCGTTTTTTCCCGGTGGCTGAGCTTATCCCTAATTATAAATTCAACGAGCATTTCAGCTTGGGCATGTATGCCCAGTACGGTCGGGGTCTGGAAAAGGAAGTCACCAGTAAGATTTATTTCATTTCGCTGCGGCCTAGTTTCCACCACATCCCACTCACGCTGCAGTTGTTGTTGCGGTTTTACCCCCAGTTTTATTATTTGAAAATAGGAAAAAACGACGGTCTCTACGTGGCGGGCAGCTTGGCGCTGGCGCACAAAACTTTCCCAATTTCCATCTCCATGATGATGAATAAATCCATTGAGACGGAAATAAATGCGAAGAAATTTGACTGGAGCCTGAATCTGAATTATACTTTTGGGAGGAGTTATGTGGAAAAGTAATTGGTGATTAGTGACTGGTGATTGGGGGGCCTCAACCAATTACCAGTCACTAATCACCAATCACCAATAAAATCATGTACAAAACCGAATCCATCGAAGAATTTTACCGCCGGAAAGTGGACAGCATCCCGGAGAACCTATTCAAGGAATTTGGGCATTTCAATGTGTTCAAAGTGGTGCCCGTGGCGGCTGGAAGCAACAAACCAGCCCCCTACAAACGGCGTGACTACTACAAAATCACCCTTGCCGTCGGCAACAACCAAATCGAGTATGCCGACCAAGTATTGGAGGTGCAAAAGCAGGCGCTTGTCTTTTCCAATCCCTTCATCCCCTACCGTTGGGAGCATTTGGAAAAAATAAAGAGCGGCTATTACTGCATATTCAATCAGCACTTTTTCCACGAGTTTGGCGACCTTAACCAGTATTCGGTCTTTCAGCCGGGCGGCGAGCATTTGTTTGAGCTGACGGACGAACAGGTGGCCCAAATCCAGGGCAGCTTCGAGCGGATGTTCGAGGAAATACAGTCGGACTACATCCACAAATATGATGTGCTGCGCAACATAGTGTTCGAGCTGCTGCACTTCGCCATGAAACTGCACCCTAATTCGAGCCTCGCCAAGTCGCCAATAAATGCCTCTCAGCGCATTTCCACGCTGTTTTTGGAGCTGTTGGAGCGGCAGTTCCCCATCGAGGAGAACCACCCAAAAGTGAACCTGCGCTCTGCCTCCGATTTTGCGCAGCAACTGAACATCCACGTCAACCACCTGAACCGGGCGTTAAAAGACACGACGGAGAAAACGACCTCCCAAATCATTGCGGAGCGGGTGCTGCAAGAAGCGAAAATCCTGTTGAAGCACAGCCAATGGAACGTGTCGGAAATCGCCTTTGCGTTGGGCTTCACGGAGGTGACGCATTTCAATAATTTCTTTAAAAAACAGGTGGGGACGAGTCCGATGAAGTTCCGGAATGGGTAAATAGGAGCTAAGAGGTTGTTTAAATTTTGGGGTTCGAGGGAAAAATGTTCCACTTTACAATTAGACAAGGCGAAAAGAGCGGGGAATAGTGGGGCTATTTGACGTTTTTATCAACGAAGTATAATTGGAAAAGGGGGCGTTTTTCACCGTAAGCAGAATTTAAACAACCTCTAAATGTACTCAACCAGAATAGCTATTTGATTTTCGTAACCTATCGTTTGAATATGGTTATTTTCTGAGATAACAATTATTGATTTTTGCACTACAGATTCAGAACACTGCACTTTTCATCAATACAACAACCTATCATTATGAAAAATCCAGATAAAAAAAGCCGCCGGAATTTCTTCAAGGCTGGCGCTACCCTTGGTGCATCAATGATGGCCGTACCAGCTTTCTGCAACATTTCGATGGCGGAAAAACAAGCATCGATAAGGAACAACAGCGTGTCCAATTTCACCAAACGCCGCACACTGGGCAGTGGACAGCACAGCCTCGAAGTCTCCGCCATCGGCCTCGGCTGCATGGGCATGACCTATGGCTATGCCCCATTTCCCGACAAAAAAGACAGCATCGCCGTCCTCCATGCAGCCGTGGAGCAAGGGGTCACTTTCTTCGATACAGCAGAAGTGTATGGGCCATACAACAACGAAGAACTGGTTGGGGAAGCCCTTGCGCCGCACCGAGACAAGGTCGTCATAGCTACCAAATTCGGCTTCAACATCGTGGATGGAAAAATGGCGGGTGTGGACAGTCGCCCGGAGTCCATCCGCAAGGCGGTGGAAGGCTCACTCAAACGCCTCGGCGTGGAAACCATTGACCTGCTCTACCAGCACCGGGTGGACCCCAAAGTGCCCATCGAGGACGTGGCCGGAACGGTGCGGGACCTCATTGCCGAAGGAAAAGCCAAGTATTTCGGCCTCTCGGAAGCGGGGGCGCAGACCATCGGCCGGGCACATGCCGTGCAGCCGGTAGCCGCCTTGCAAAGCGAATATTCCCTCTGGACTCGCCAACATGAAGCTGAAATCATCCCGACATTGGAGGAACTGGGCATTGGTTTTGTGCCGTTCAGTCCGCTGGGAAAAGGCTACCTGACGGGGAAAATGGATGAAACCCGCAAGTTCGAGCCGGGCGATACCAGGGCCATCATCCCACGTTTCAGCGAAGAAAACCGCATTGCGAACAAGGCTTTGGTGGATATCATCACGCAATTTGCGGAGCGAAAAAACGCTACACCTGCCCAGATTGCCCTCGCTTGGGTGATGGCGCAAAAGCCGTGGTTCGTTCCCATCCCCGGCACCACGAAACTCCACCGATTGGCGGAGAACAACGGGGCAGCCGACGTGCATTTTTCACCGGAAGAATTGCAGGAAATGGAAGCAGCTTCGGCACAGGTGGAAGTGATGGGCGCACGATATACGGAAGCGATGGAGGCGGCGACGGGGCTGTGATTTTGAGAATAAACGTCGGCAAGGGTTAAAATCTCGCCGATGTTTGAATTAATGCCGCTAAGTATATGCGCAGCAGTTAAACAGTTGAGCAACTGTTACGTTTTCACTTTTTAATTGCGTTTTGTATGGAAGTTATTCCACCTTCTCAACTATTTTAATGAAAAAATCTACCATATTTTCGCTTCTGACCATATGGCTGCCAGCTTTCCTATATGCTCAAACAGAGAACGTCACCTTGTCTGGAATTTTGCAGGGTGGAACGCCCCCCGCATCCTTGGAATTTGCCAACATCGTCCTGAAAAATGCGACAGACAGCGCCTTTGTGGCGGGTACCATCACCGATGAAAAGGGATTGTTCTCCATTCAAGACCTGAAGCCAGGAAACTACATCTTGACGGCCTCCTATATTGGCCTTCAAGATTTGCAGCAACCAGTTCTGGCGGGGCATTTGAGCAAATTCCAAGACTTAGGAACGCTGGTTTTGCAGGAAAACAGCACCCAATTGCAGGAAGTAGTCGTGACGGCAGAGCAGTCTGAAATCTCCGCCAAAATGGACAAAAAAACTTACGATGTGGCCGACAATATCAGCCAAAGCGGCGGCTCAGTCTTACAGGCAATGGGCAATTTGCCGAGCGTCACCGTGACCCAAGAGGGCAAAGTACAGCTCCGGGGCAGCGACAAGGTGACCGTGCTGATTGACGGTAAACAAACCGCCTTGACTGGCTTCGATACCCAGAAAGGATTGGAAAATATCCCCTCCTCGGCTATCGAACGCATCGAAATCATCAACAATCCTTCGGCGAAATACGACGCCAATGGCAATGCCGGCATCATCAATATCATACTTAAAAAGAACAACAAGGATGGACTGAATGGCAGCCTTGGCTTGGCGGGTGGATTGGGCGCATTGTGGATACGTCGGGAGAATTTGCCGACCATACGTCCACAATTTCAGCATACCCCGAAGCTGAACCCCTCCGCTTCCATCAATTACCGGAAAGGAAAAATGAACGTTTTTGCACAGGGCGATTGGCTTTATACCAAAACACTGAATAAAAACGAGTTTTCTACTAGGACTTATGATACGGGGGAAACAATTTACCAGCAGGTAAAACGCAACCGAACTACCACCTACGCCACCGCCAAAGCGGGCGTTGATTATTATTTAACGCCCAATAATACGCTCACTATATCTGGTTTATTTAACCAAGAAAAAATAGATGACCGGGGAGATAATCCTTATTTCCTGAACAGCCTCGACAACCGCTACCGGCTTTGGCAATTTATTGAGGATGAGGTGAAATATACGGCATCTGGTACGGCGGCCTTCGTGCATAAATTTCCGCAGCCGGGCCATTCACTGAATTTTAACAGCAGCTATTATTTTCACCGGGAAGACGAGAAATATTATTTCACGAATATATTGCCCAATTCTACTGGAACCGATGCTTTTAAATTGCTGTCCGATGAGCATGTTTTTGATTTTAACATGGATTATATCAAGCCATTAAAACAGGGGCGAGTGGAAACAGGATTGAAATTCCGGCGACGCTCCATCCCCACGGATATGCAATTTTTTCCGGGTGAAAATTCACCAATAGATGTAAATGCTGGCGGCTATGCGAAATATGACGAAATCATTCCGGCGCTTTTCGTCAATTATATTTATGAAAACAACAGAATAGAAATAGAAGGTGGAGTGCGTGGGGAATATGTAAAAGTGGATTACGAAGTAAATCCCAATCATAATACCTATAAAAGCGATGGCTATGATTATTTGCAGCCCTTCCCGAATATACGTTTTGCCTATAAAATCAATGACAGCAATAAACTTTCGCTGTTCTTCAACCGCCGAGTGGACCGCCCCAACGAAGTGGACATTCGCATCTTCCCAAAATATGACGAACCGGAACTCATAAAAGTGGGCAACCCCACCCTGAAACCGCAGTTTACCAGCACTGTAGAACTCGGCTATAAAACCTCGTTTGACCAAGGCAGTTTCTATACCGCCGCCTACCACCGCATTATTGACGCTACTATTACCCGCATTGCTACGCAAGTGCCTGGCAGCCTGTTACTCTATAATATTTTCCAGAATGCGGGCCGCAGTTTCAACACAGGATTAGAAGTGATTTTTCAGCAAAAACCAGCTAAATGGCTGGGCTATACCCTTAGCGGCAATATTTACCGCAACACCATTCAGGCCTACACCGTTACCAACCAATACCCCGTTCCGACGGTCTATACCAGCGAAGAACAACAGGCCACCTCTGGGAACCTGAAACTGAACACGCTGCTACACTTGCCCCGCTCGGTGGAGGCACAAATTTCCGCAGTGTACCTCGCCCCCGACCTCATCCCGCAGGGACAGGTGGAAAGCCGTTTTTCCTTGGATTTCGGGGTAAAAAAGTCCATACAAAAAGGCAAGGGCGAAATCTTCCTGAATGCCACCGATATATTAAATACCATGCAGTTGCGGCAAAAAATTAATGGTAATTCCTTTGTATTGCGCAGCACAAATTATTATGAGACGCAGGTAGTGCGGGTAGGATATAATTATAAGTGGTAAATAGCCAAAAACATAAAAGCCTACTATCTCAAAAACAAACGGGCAAGTTCCACCAGAACCTGCCCGTTTGCCTTATGAATCAAGTTGGGCGGCAACTTGAAGTTTATTGCCGTCAACTTAGCGGGAATTGACTGTTGTCGCTTGCCCATCCAGCCCCCCACCCCTAAAGGGGAGCACCCCATGGGATACCGAAACCTCGGAAAAATAACACGGGATGCTCCCCTTTAGGGGTGGGGGGCACGACGAAAAGGCGAGGGCTTCAACATTATGCAGCCCTTAAATTGACGGAATTAACTTCAAGTTGCCGCCCAACTTTCAACCACATTAGCCCTTATCACTTGGCCTTGGCCAAAATCGCATTGGCTTCATCGAGGAACTTGACCTCTTCCTTACCCCGTTCCGCACCGGAAGGATAGCCAGTAGAGCCCAAGGCGTTCAAACTGACCCCATTGGTTGCAGGGTCTGTTTCCGCAAAAAACAGCCAAATCGTAGGATAGCCCCTTACTTGGAAGCTTTGCTGCAAGCTCATGTTTTGCTGGGCAAGTTCCGGTGCCAATTGTTTGCGGCGTGGGAAATCCAATTCCAACAAGATGACGTTTTGGTGGGCCCATGCTTTGAAGGCATCCTTTTCAAATACATCCGCTTGCAATTTGTGGCACCAGCCACACCAATCGCTGCCCGTAAAGAACGCAAAAATTGGTTTGTTGCTTTCGTTAGATGCCACTTGGGCTTTTGCCAACTCCGTGTACCAAACAAGGTCGCTGGAAGCTTTTGATTCTGATTGGGCATCGCAAGACAGGATGCTCGTAAGGGAAAAGAGTAAGGCGGCAAAAATGGGCAATTTCATGTCAAAAACAGTTTAGAATGTAATAGATACTGCAAAGGTGAGCGTTTTTTTATAAGGAAAGGTTGTCATAGCGTTAAAATCGTTTGACATCCCTCCTGATTTCAAAAATTCCCGTGAGCTAATTCTCCAAAAAAACCGGGAAGGCCCCACCAGAACCCGCCCGCTTTCACGCTTACCACGCTCACGTCTCTCCCGCTCTCACTCATCTACCGCCTCCGTCACAGACAATTCAAACTCCGCCGTCACCGCTTCCATATACCTTACAATGATAATATTGTCAACTTTAGCAACTTCGGACGGGATACTATGAAGCAGTCGGAAGTAATTCAAAATTGGAACAAAACCCAGTACCAGTTATGGGCGGATGAGTCCCAAATTCCCCTTCTTTATAAATACTTTTATGTTGGGTTCAACAACATTACACAAAGCCGTTCAACAGGCACAAAGTCGAAGCAGGGGATAATCAATGCGCCTCTATTAACATCCCCGCCCCTACCCTTTCAACGCAAAAACAAATCCCGAATCATGGAAATAACAAGAACAGGTACCCAGGCCACCGCAGTATCTCTTCGAATGGTTCACCTGAGCGGTATGGTTTGATTTTCGTAAGCTCCCGTTTGATTTTCATAAGGTTATTCCTAATTTTTAGCCTTTCTTTGCCCAAGGAATCTTCAATTCATTACACAAACTTCAACCATCATATCATGGCTTCCTTCACCTTAAACATCAATGGCAAAAAACAGCAGGTCGAAGTGGACCCAACCACCCCCATACTCTGGGTGCTTCGTGACCACCTCGACCTCGTCGGCACGAAATACGGCTGCGGCATCGCCCAATGCGGCGCCTGCACCATCCACTTGGGGGATACAGCGATGCGTTCCTGCGTACTGCCCGTTTCGCAGGTCGGCGAGCAGCCCATCACCACCATTGAGGGCCTCTCCGAAAACGGCGACCACCCCGTTCAAAAAGCATGGCTGGAACACGATGTAGCCCAATGCGGCTACTGCCAAGCCGGACAAATCATGAATGCTTCTGCTTTGTTAAAATCTACTCCACGCCCCAGCGACGCTGCAATCGAAGGGGCGATGAACGGGAATATTTGCCGCTGCGCAACGTATGTGTGGATAAAGGCGGCGATTAAGACGGCGGCGGGCTGATTGTTGAAATTGCTTGATTGTTAAATTGTTACTCGTATTCCGACAACAATATTGCAATCAAACAATCCAACAATTCCAGCAATTCATCAATCAAACAATTTAAAAATGACAGCAATCAATAATACCTCCCGCCGCTCCTTCCTCCGTAATTCCATCCTCGCCAGCGGCGGCCTCGTCATCGGCGTCAACTGGCTCACGGGCTGCAAGAACGCCTCCAGCGAAGCGGCGCTTGCCTTGCCCAAGGAATGGTTCAACTTCAACGCCTACCTGAAAATCGGGGAGAACGGCGTAGTCACCATCTTCACCCCTAACCCAGAATTCGGGCAGAACGTGATGACCTCCATGCCCATTATAGTGGCTGAGGAACTTGATGTGGACTGGAAAAACGTCCTCGTCGAAATGGCAGCGCACGACCCCGCCAAGTATCCCGATGCCATGTTTGGGCAATTCACCGGGGGCAGTTGGGGCATCAGGACCAAGTGGGAACCGCTGCGCAATGCGGGCGCTGCCGCCCGGCACATGCTCAAGGAAGCGGCGGCACAAGCTTGGCAAGTGCCTGCGGAAGAAATCACGACCAGCGAAGGCATTTTGAAACACGAAAAAAGCGGCAAATCGGCGGATTACGGCGAGATGGCTTCGGCTGCCGCCAAAATACCTATGCCAGAAAAACCGACCTTGAAGGAAATCAAGGATTTCAAAATCATTAGCCAATCGAAAAAAAACGTGCGGGGCAAGGAAATCGTGACCGGCAAGCCCATGTTTGGCTTGGACTACAAGGTGGAGGGGATGCTCATCGCCATGATTGAGCACCCGCCCGCATTCGGCCTGAAGCTGAAATCGGTGGACGACTCCGCCGCCCGTGCCATGCCCGGCATCAAGGACGTTTTTACCATCAAAACCTACAACGACGGCTTTGAAAAAGCCATGTTCGATACCAACGCCTTCCCTGAATTGGTGGCCATTGTCGGCAACTCGACCTGGGAGGTGATGCAAGCGAAAAAGGCGCTGAAGGTCGAGTGGGAACCCGCCCCCACCTCGTCGAACACTGTGACGTTCATGGGCAACAAGCGCACGTTCAACTACCCCGCCGGACTGGAAAGCAGCACCGACCACCAAGCCATGATGGAGGTATTGGCCGCTAAGCCCGGCAAGGTTGTTCGTCGGAACGGCGACCCGGAAGCGGCGTTCAAAAAAGCGGCGAAAATCATCGAGCGTAGCTATTCCGCACCACACCTCGCCCACAACTGCATGGAGCCGATGAACTTCTTTGCTGACGTAAAAGGCGACAAAGTGAAAGTGGCTGGCCCGCTGCAAGCCCCCGGCTTCATCGAACCGACGCTGGCGGCACGGATGGGCATCCCCGTTGAGAACATTGAAATCGAAATGACCCGCATGGGCGGCGGCTTTGGGCGGCGGGCCTACTCGCATTACATGGTCGAAGCTGCGCTCATTTCACAAAAAGTAAATGCACCCGTGAAGCTGATGTACAGCCGGGAGGATGACATGACGAACGGCATTTATCGCCCCGCTTATCAAGCCACCTACCGGGCCGCTTTGGATGAAAACGACAACCTGATTGCCTTCCATGTGAAGGCTGGTGGCATACCAGAAAGCCCGCTCCATGCCGACCGTTTTCCGGCTGGCGCAATTGACAACTACCTCGCCGAAGATTGGAAAATTGACTCGAACATCACCATTGGAACGTTCCGGGCGCCGAGGTCGAATTTCATTGGCGGGGCCGAGCAATCCTTCCTGGACGAACTGGCCGAGGCGATGGGAAAAGACCCCATCGAGTTCCGTTTGGAATTATTGAAACGTGCCAAAGAAAACCCGGTCGGTGAGAAAAACGACTATGACGCAGCCCGTTACGCTGGCGTTTTGGAGTTGGTGCAGGAGAAATCAGGCTGGGGAAAAACGGCCCCTGCTGTTGGTACAAGCCGAGGCGTTGCCGCTTATTTTTGTCACAATACCTACGCCGCCCACGTGCTGGATTTGACGATGGAAAACGGCAAGCCCGTCGTGCAGAAGGTTACGAGCGCCATTGACTGCGGCATCGTCGTGAACCCTGACGCTGCCACCAATATGACCGAAGGTGCTGTGACGGATGGCATTGGCAATGCGCTCTACGGCGAGATGACTTTCAAGGATGGCGCTGCAGAAAAGACCAATTTCGACAAATACCGCATGATACGGATGATCGAGGCACCAAAGGCAATTGAGGTGCATTTTGTGAAAAACGAAATTGCCCCGACGGGCATGGGTGAGCCGCCGTTCCCGCCCATCTTCGGGGCGTTGGCGAATGCGCTGTACAAGGCGACGGGGAAGCGGGTGTACCGGCAACCGTTTTTGGGGGAGCAGGCGGTGATGGGGTGAGGATTTTTTCAAAAAGTCGGAGAAGGAAGTTTCTTCTCCGGCTTTTTTATTGTGCTTTTGAAAGGCTGGATAGGTTGTGTTTGCAGCCCTTTCAAAGCGAATATTTCAAACCAAATTCCAAACTCAAGCTATTCGGACGCATCCGGATGTTTTGCTCTCGGCTCCAATTAGATATGCTCTTTTGGAATTGGACTCCTGTAGTAAGCCCTATTTTTTTGGTCAAATTGTAGGTAAGGCGGCCTGCCATTAAGGCGTGCAGTTTGCCTTGTGTGGAAACGAGGCTTGTGTTTATGCCGTCGTAATCCAACAGCTCGCCTTTGTACAGTGTGCGACCTTTGTTTTCCGAAAAAACACTGACGGCGCCGCCCAGCACCACGTCTGCCTGCCATTTTTCGGAAAACCAGGTCCTGCCGACGGCGAAGGGTATCTGGTAAAGCCGGACGGTGTTGTGGTGGCGCACCATCCGCCGGGCGGGGGCGTCGAGTTCCACGTCACCCCGCACGGCCTGTGTTTCTCCGGTCAGTGTATTGACCCGCACTTGCAAAACGGTATCCAACAGCGTGATTTTGTAGTTGTTCAAGTCCTGGCTCCACTCGAACCGGCTTGCCAATTCCTGCATTTGCAACCCGATATTCAAGGTGAAATTGTTTTTGAGCGTGTGGGCATAACTTAAACCAGAATGGAACGAAACGGTAGTATTTTCAAAATCATCGCGTCCAGGTTTGTTGCTGCCGTAGCCCATGTCCCAAACTGTGGCGCCTCCCAGCAGGAAAACCCGCCCTTTGTCCTTGCGGGCCGGGGATTTTTCTGGTACTGCAATCGGAATTTCAGGGAACCTGGGTGCTGTTTTTTCACCTTCGACAAAAAATGTGATGGACGGCAGCAAATCAGCAGCCATGAGCGGTTGACTTTCTACATGAGCTTCTGGAGCGGGTATCGCCGGAGTCGTAGCTGCGGAAACTGTTTTGTCAGTACCCAAGTTGGGGCTTTTAGAAATGGAAGTTTCAGTGCTGTTGTTCAATGCCTGCTTGGGTTGCCCGGTCGTGGAGGTGGGGGAATCCATGCGGCGAGTGGAAGGTTTTCCGGCGTTTTTCAAACTGGAAGTTTGCGTTGTTTTAGCTGCCGTCTTTGAGCTTGGGCTGCCGGAAGATGAACCGTTTTTGGCAGTTGCTTGCCCGGTATTTTCCGAAGTCGGAATTGGTGCCTTCTCTCCTGTTTCCATGGAAGACGGCTCTTGAACAACCTTTGAAGGTTGCTGCACCGCTGGCCCGGCAGGCGCTTCGGCGGGCTGTTTTTGCGTAGCAACCGCATTTTCAAAGACAAACCCGCCATTCGTTCGGGTGCAATATCTTACCAATAATACCAGGATAGCCAACAAGACGACGGCAGCAGCTTTTCTCTTGAAATTTCCGGGACGGCGAGGTGTTTTCCCCGATTCCAGTTCATCCATTTTTTTCAAAATACCTGCTTCCATGCGCTCCCAGTCTAATTCTGGCGGTAAAGGAGGTTGCCCGTCTGGCATGTGCATTTTTGATTTGTCTTTATTAGAATCCATTTGCCAATAATTTATTATTACCGTTATCGAATAAATTTTTTCTAAGCCAGCTTTTCGCCCTCGACAGTTGGGTGCGGGAACTTTCGATGCTGATGTCCATCAATTCGCTCACTTCCTTGTGCGAATATTCGTCGAAGACATGGAGCATGAAAATCTGACGGTAGGCTTCCGGCATCATTTCGAGGTAGCCTTCGATTTCTTCCCTGCTCAGTTCGTGCAGCGGTAAAACGTCGTCCGATTCAGTTTCTTTGACCACTTCCAGCGGCACCACGAGCGCAGACGGCTTTTTCTGTCGGTAGTGCTGCAAGCATTGGTTTATCACCAGCCGCCGCAACCAGAACTTAAATTCGCCTTTCGATTTGTCAAAAGTGTGGATGCTCAAAAACGCCCTCGCAAATATTTCCTGGATGGCATCGGGGTGGTCGCTTTCATTGCTAACGTACCGCCGCACTATCGAATAAACATAGCCGATACAGCTTTGGTACATCGATTTGAAAGCACCTGTTTCCCGTTTTTTTACCAATTCTATGATAGCGGAATCAACCACAAGTGATTTTTTTTTGGAAGAAACCCGAAAACCCAGGAAGGGTTTTCGGGTCCGGTTTTTTCAGAAAGTACTGGCATTAATTGCAGTTGTTGACGAATTCACAGACTTCGCTGTCGTTGTTGAAGGTCAAAATGGTGCCGTCGTTCAAGGTCACGCTCACCGGGTAAATGATGTTGATTTTGTCTATCTGGTTGGAGTATTGTCCATAGACATTGTAGTACTCGAACATATCATTGAGGTCGTACACGGTGCCCTCGGCCTCTACCTGCGTGGGAAAATTAATGAGGTAGCCACACTGGAACGGAGCCTGCCCTTGGTTGAAGTACAGCAGGACGTGGGCTTCCACGTCACAAATGTCGGTGGTGTCAATAATTATCACAATGCCGCCACATGCATTCAACGTTGCGATGAAATCATCAAAACTGTTGACGACCACCGTTTCACCGTCCAGATTTATCAGGGAAAAAGGGTACTGTATTTCAACACTGACGCCGCTCAGAATCAGGTAGGCATATTCGTTTGCGTTGTTGATGGTAACGACGTCGCCATTGTCCGTCACCACGTTAAAGGGATAGAGCAAATCATAGCACCCGAACCCATTTACTTCAATCCCGCCCCCGACGACCGGGGGTGTGATGCCCTCGCATGCCATGGCGGCATCAAAAAACTCCCCTAAGTTGTTGATAACCAAAGATGTACCATCGTCCTGAAGCACCGTCATGGGCAGTGTAAAATACAAGTGCTCGACGGTAGCGAGGTAATCGATGAGTTCATCTTCGTCTTCGGCAACGTAGGTATTGCCGTTCTGGTCTTCCAGATTTACCGGATAGGTAATGTCAAAACAGAGGTACTCGTCAAACGCACAAACAGGAAGTATTTCTCCGGATACCGCTGCGGTATCCCAGCCGAAAGTGGGGATGCAGGAGGCAAACGCAACCCCCAGTTCTTGGTTGTTGTTGACTTGGCTCGTAGTTCCGTCGCTACCCGTTATGGACAATGGGAAGACGAAGTTGACCGCCGGGTCAGCAGCTAGCTCATCAATAGCGGCCTCAAAATCAGCAGTAGAATTGATGACAACGGTGGCGCCCGACTCGGTCTCCAAACTAAACGGATAGTTGATGGAGATACAACCTAGGTCAAGGCTGCCGGAAGAGTTGCTTCGCAGCGCAAGCATCAGAGAGTTTACCACCACCGTGTCCGGTTGGTAGCCGGGGTCGCCCGAGATAGTTTCATCTACGTTTTCCTTGTTACAGGCTGTGAGAAAAAGGACAGCGAGCAGGAAGAAAGCAATTTTTTTGATTAGAAAATTCATGACATTTTTTTGATTAGTTAGAAAAAATTGGTTGTTGAATTGTTTTCCGCACGGATACAACAACTATATGCAGGGGCTTGGGGAAACGTGACACCGATGTTGATTTTTTTTGAAAAAAATAATTTGGAAAGGTGATTGCCGTGAATTTCGTTCAGAATGAAAACGCCCCGACGGGCATGGGTGAGCCGCCGTTCCCGCCCATCTTCGGGGCGTTGGCAAATGCACTTTATAAGGCGACGGGGAAGCGGGTGTATCGGCAGCCGTTTTTGGGGATAATAAGGTGTTGGGATAAAAATCTGACGATGGCCGAATGGGTAAGTACTAGCGTTCCGAAATCTTTTTGATTTCGGAACGTACTGCATATAAATGGGCAAAATCTCTCTGCTTGGTGTAAATTGAGGGCTTCACCAATCGGGTAATTGCGACGATAAAATCATCTTCATTTCACTTCTCACAGTACAAGACTTTTGTACCATTATCCGCCGTGATTAAGAGCGCACCATTTTCAATATAATACCGCCCTAATCGGACTGTTTCAGTCTTTCCTTTTTCATTGGCGACCAAGTACAAGCTGTTTTTGTCAGAATACCATTTCACGCCAGGTATTACACCCATACCAGCATTGCTAGACTGGCCGGAGCCAGTGTTACTCCCCATCATCGTCTCTCCGCCGTAGTCCGACAAAGTGCCATCTGCATTGAACGCTAAATAAGTGTTGTTGGAATAATAGCCATCCATGCCAACGCCGCTGTTGTAGTTTTCTTGGTGCATCCATTTACCTACGAGCGCAGGGTCGTGGCGAGCCCCAGCAGGAAGTTCAGGCATGGCACTTGACCTGGCAGCAGCGGTGGCAGGTGCCGTTTTACCAGCTTTCGTGAAAAGCACCAGCATTTCCACACCTAGGAAATTCATTTTTACATCGAGGGTATTACCTTTCAACTGGCCGGTCAGGTCAAAACTGATGCCCAATGACTCACAAGTTGCAGTGCCTGTCAGGTTGCTTCCTTGGTTGGAGGCAGTCACTTTGTATTCTTGCTGGCTATCCGTTATCAGACCGCTCCAGTGGCCAGGGCCTGCGGATTCGATGGTCATGTTGACATTGTCACCGTTGTAAGTTCCAGTGTAGTGCCCTGAAAAGTCTTGGCCGAAAGCAACTGTCAATGAGAAGAGGGTGAAAAATAAAGGCAAGAACGATTTCATAAATTGCTGTTGGTTGATTTGAAAGCACTAAAGATAGGGAGTCGAACGGTTTTTCCATAGCTTAGCACCTGTTTTTGAACCCCTCAACTTTGACCGATTTGAACATGTCCACCGATGACCCGTTCAAAATGCGGTAATAGTGCTGTGCAAAGAATTCCATAATTTCGCCGCATGTTAAAATTCAAGCTAAAAATAGGAGCAAAAAAATAGTGAATGGAAACAGCACCAAAAGTTTCATCGAAAGGAAAATATGTTGTTTCCAGGGGGTTGGACAACTTTTTCTCTGACCTCTACAACGTATTTGCGTTCATTCGCCGATACTTTAAGGAAGCATTTTCTGGCCCGTTTGAATTCAAGGAAATCGTCAACCAATGCTTCCATATTGGCATCAAATCACTAAGCCTTGTCTCGCTCACGGGCTTGGTCACCGGCATCGTTTTCACCAACCAATCCCGGCCATCGCTATCGGTTTTTGGGGCAAGTTCCTGGCTGCCGTCTTTGGTGGCCATCGCTTTGATAAGGGCATTGGCGCCTTTGGTCACGGCCTTGATTGTTGCGGGGAAAGTCGGCTCAAACATTGGCGCAGAGCTCGGCTCCATGCGGGTGACGGAACAGATTGACGCCATGGAAGTTTCGGCGACCAACCCATTCAAGTTTTTGGTAGCAAGCCGAATCACAGCCACTACCATCATGGTGCCGCTTTTGGTGATGTACACTGGCTTTGTAGGCATGATGGGTTCTTTTCTGAACGTGCACCAAAATGAAGAAACCAGTTTCCCTGCCTTTTTCAAAAGTGCATTTACCTCCATCACTTTCTTGGACATATATGCCTCCGTTATAAAGGCTATATGTTTTGGATTTACCATTGGTGTGGCAGGCTGTTATCAGGGATACAATGCCCAGAAAGGCACGCAAGGCGTGGGCAGGGCTGCCAATCTTGCCGTGGTAATTTCCATGTACCTGATTTTTATCGAAGAGATAACCATTGTGCAAATCTTCAATACTTTAAGGTAAAATGACCAATATAAGCCTTTCGAATTAAAAGGAATAAATGGATAATAACGAAAGAAATATTGACCAAAAAAATCCTGTCATCACCATCCGTGATTTGAAGAAATCGTTCGGTGACTTGACCGTTTTGGAGGGGATAAGCATGGATTTGTACAAAGGGGAAAACTTTGTCGTGCTTGGCAAGTCCGGCACTGGAAAATCAGTGCTCATTAAAATCATCGTGGGCTTGCTAAACCCTGATAGCGGATCGGTAAATGTACTGGGCGAGGAGGTGGACAAGCTAGACCGACAAGCGCTGCAACAATTGCGCTTGAAATTGGGTTTTTCCTTTCAAAACAGCGCCCTGTACGATAGCATGACCGTGAGCGAAAACTTGGAGTTCCCCTTGGTCCGAAACAAGCGCAACCTTACCAAAAAGGAGGTGACAATGGCCATTGAAAGTGTTCTGAACAGTGTGGGCCTTCCCCAAACCATGAACCAAATGCCTTCCGAACTTTCCGGTGGCCAGAAGAAACGGATCGGCATTGCCCGCACCCTGATTTTACAGCCTGAAATCATGCTGTACGATGAACCGACTTCCGGGCTTGACCCCATCACTTGCATCGAAATCAACAACCTGATCAACCAGGTTCAGGAAGAATACCATACAAGCTCCATCATCATTACACATGACCTGACCTGTGCGAAATCAACCGCCAACCGGGTTGCTGTCCTGTTGGATGGAAAATTTTTCATCACAGGCAGTTTTAACGAAGTCTTTAGCTCCACAGAACCTTCCATAAAAACTTTTCACGACTATAATTTTATCACTAGCTAATGAGCGAATCTAAAAACAACCGGCCTGTCAAAGTAGGCATCTTCATCTTTATTGGCTTGGCCATATTGGCACTTACTGTATTTACTTTGGGAAGCCAAAAAAAGGCATTTACCAAATCCATTAGCGTCAGCGCCATATTCGAGGATGTGGGCGGCTTGCAGAAAGGCGGGAATATTTGGTTCTCTGGCGTAAAGGTTGGCATTGTAAAAAGCATAGATTTTCATGGGGATTCCCAAGTGGAAGTAAAGATGAATATTGAGAAATCCGCCATCCCTCATATCCATACCGATGCAAAAGCCAAGATTAGTTCCGATGGGCTTATTGGCAATAAAATTATCGTATTATATGGTGGAACTGCATCCGCACCCGACATAAAAGAAGATGATATACTTGCCACGGAAGGCGCACTCAGCACAGATGATATGATGGCCACCTTGCAAGAAAACAATAAAAACATATTGACCATCACCACTGATTTTAAAAGCATTAGCCGAAAATTGGACGAAGGCGAAGGCACCCTCGGCGCTTTGCTAAATGACCCCAGCCTCGCCATAAAACTCAATGCAACTGCCACGGACTTACAAGCTACGCTCGCCAATCTGAAACAAGTGTCGGAGAACAGCAAGCGGGTAATGAGCAATTTCCAGGCATTTTCCAGCGAACTCAACCAACCTGGCAATTCCCTCCACGATATTGTTGCTGATACGATGATGTATAAAAGCTTGAACACCTCCTTGGCCACGGTGCAAAACTCACTGAAAGAGGTTCAGAAAGCCACCAATTCGCTGAATGATTTCACGGCGAACCTTTCAAAAATGAGCGAGCAATTGAACAAGAAAGACAATGCCATAGGTGTGCTGTTGAATGACCCTGCCACCGCCGCCACCGTGAAGGAAACCATGAAGAACCTTGAAACCAGCAGCAATAAATTGGATGAAAATTTGGAAGCACTTCAGCATAATTTCTTATTCCGCAGGTATTTTAGAAAGAAAAAGAAGGGGAAGAATTGATTTTCAGCGTAAAATAAATTTCTTCGCTTTTTCACGGCTCCGATTCCATTTCGATATTGGCGTTTTTTTACTGGCATGGGCCGCTATTGTCGCCGATATGCGACACTTAAAAGCTTGTGTTAAATCCTGCCTGTAAATAGCTTTCTGTCTTTATCCTTCCTTAAGGTTCCCGTTAAACTACTGTGAAACCAAGCTCCAAGCCAAGGTTGACGGTAAACCTATCGCCCAAAAATTCCGTCATTTGAGCAGACCGGAAATTTCACCAACCGGTCGTTAAATATCTGAAGCCATGAAAAACACATTGAAATGTTGGGTCTGCTTTTTACTTACCGCCTTTATAGCGACTTCCTTGCTCGCCACTACTTATCCGAGCAACTACAACGGCTTGCCGGGCAATGATTTCAGCCTCGAAGGAGCCTTGGACCTCTTCAAAAGCTGCAACTCACTGGAAGATTTTGAAAATGAACTGAACGCCTCCGGCAACACCGTCAACAACCTCGACCTTAACAACAATGGCCGCATTGACTACCTACGGGTGGTGGACCATGCCGATGGCGACCTGCACGCCATTGTCATTCAAGCCCTTATTCAAAATGGTATCTCGCAGGATGTAGCCGTCATTGAAGTGAAACGCAACCGCTACGGTGAGGCAGTCGTTCAAATCGTTGGTGATGAAGACCTATATGGTACTGCCAAAATCGTGGAGCCATATCCTTATGATGACGTGGTCGGCACGGATTATTATGACGATTATTATAACCATTACAGCCCGACCGTCTTCGTAAACGTATGGGCTTGGCCTTCTGTGCGGTTCATCTTTGCGCCTAGATATGTGGTTTGGGTATCTCCATATTATTATGATCATTACCCCGTGTGGTATAGCACTTGGAGCCCATATCCATATCATGATTGGTACAGCCGTACCGTCGTATATCATCACCATTATTGCGTAGCGCCATACTACCGAGCTCCAGATGCACACCATTATTATGGCGCCCGCAGGGTAAGCGCTCCAGTGATTCACCAACGCACCACAAATTATGTAACCGAACATGGTGGCCGTTCCAATTTCGACTATACCAAACAGCGCAATGGTCATGTGAACACGCCACGCAGCAGTAGTTCAGAAAAGCCTGCTGTGGCCAACCGCAGCGACAGGCAGCGGGAGCAAAGCCCAACGACAAAGCCACAGGTCGCACAGCCTCAGGCCAGCAACCAGGACAAACAGCGTTCGCCGCAGCCTGAAACAGCTACGCCCGACACCAGGCAGCGGGAGCAAAGCCCAACGACAAAGCCACAGGTCGCACAGCCTCAGGCCAGCAACCAGGACAAACAGCGTTCGCCACAGCCTGAAAAGGCTACACCCGACACCAGGCAGCGGGAGCAAAGCCTTTCCACTAGGCCCTCCGAGCCACAGCCAAAGGCAGCGAACCCTTCGACCAATAATCGCAAGCAACAAGAATCGGCCCCGGCTGCACCAAAAGTGGAGCGCAGCACCCGACAGGTGAGCTCCCCTACCCAGGAAGCAACGCCTCGGGCGAACAACTCGGTGAGCAACCAAAGCCGAAGCTCGCAAAGCAATATCCAAGCACCAGTTCCAAGTGACCGCAAGCCTGCCGCTGCTACTGCTGCCCCAAAAACAAACCGAGCAGCTACGACGAGCAGCCGCACCAGTGGTGGTTCAAGCGCCAAAGCTTCCACGAAGAGCAGTGCAAGTAGCCAGTCTCAGAAAAGTAAAGGCTAGAATATATAACTGGTAATTTCAGTTCCGCCGACAGCGTGTTCGCCCTGTCGGCGGTTTTTTTGGTGTTGGTATAGCTGGGAAAAGGCGGTTTTTAAACCAATATAGGTGCTATAGAGGTTTGCCTGAACCAAATCTCCCGCTAGAACATCCCGAAAGCTTTTGGGACCTGACTTGTTTCTGCTATCATTTCGACTCTGACGAAGGAATTCAATTGTCAATCGTGCGCATGTAAGATACAGGCTGATATGCGATTCAAGTCCGGAGACATTGAACCAGCTTAACTGGGAGATATCCTACGTCAGCTGGGCCATCGAACGGCTTTTCTGGCCTTCGCTACGGCTTTTCTGAACCCCGGTTTGGTTCCGCTTACTCGTTCATTGGTCTTTCCCGAAACATTCCCGATAGCATTTTATCGCCAACTTTTCCCATTTTTGCGGAATACAATCGCCCGCATTCACCGTTCAATACTAACTGTTCACAATTCAAAAGCGCATGACTTCAACATCCACCACCCCCGAAGCTTACCTGGCCGCCCTTCCCGATGAACGCCGCCCCATCATCACCGCCATCCGGGAGCTTCTCTTGAAAAGGCTTCCCGAGGGCTTTCAAGAAGGCATCGGCTACGGCATGTTGTGCTACTCGGTGCCGCACAGCCTCTACCCAGCCGGCTATCACTGCGACCCGAAGCAGCCATTGCCTTTCATCAGCCTTGCTTCGCAAAAGAACTATATCTCATTATACCACATGGGACTTTACGAGGGCAAACTGCTTGATCGGTTCCGTTCGGAGTGGCCCAAGCATTCTGCCAAGAAGTTGGACATGGGCAAATGCTGCATTCGTTTCAAAAAGCCGGAAGATGTGCCGATGGAGTTGATTGGCGAACTGGCAAGCAAGGTGACGCCGCAGCAATGGGTAGAATATTACGAAGCGGCGCTCAAGCGTGAGAAGTGACCCATTGTTTGATTTCCTGCACCAACAGCAGCACCTCCGTGGGGGTTTTGGCGGTACCGAAATAGTTGCCGGTCTCTATCTTGAAAAAATGCTGCGCTTTTAATTGTTGCACCGATGCCAAATCCATTTGAGGGGAGCTATTCCTTCCTTCAAAAACATGGTAGGTGCTTTGTTCCAAATCCCAATGCAAAAATAGCATCGCATATTTATCTGTACCGATAAGCAGTGGAACTATAGTTTGCAAGTTGCTGCCAGATAAAGCTGGTTGGTCGGTGGGCTGATAAAGACAATGGCTGAATCCGGGAGCAGCATAAAATCCGGCAGTTTGCAAAAGCGATTGAAGTGCCGAATGGCGAAGGCTCAGCTCGTCCAACTTCCAATCACTGGAAGAAAGCGCTTCAATGGGCTGCCACTTGGCGCTTTCCACCTGAAAATACTCGACGTTTCCCGGTCTGAGTTTGTAATCGAACATCGGGTCGTTCTTCGGAAAGAAGCCGGGGTAGTAAAATTCGAGGCCATGGGCTTGGCACCAAGCGATTTCGAGGAGCATGGTGTAAATGCCGAGGCTGTGCTGACTGAAATCGGGGTTGTAAGCTGCCTCCAAGGAAGCGATGCTGCGCAGCCCCCGGTCAAAGAGGCTGAAGGCAACGAGTTTTCCCCCGGAATAAACACAAAGTTGCCAAGTGTTGAAGTCATCGGCAGTTTGTCCCCGAAGGATGTGCTTGGCCAGGGTCGGCACGTTTCGCCAGCCGTGCACATCGTTCTTGTAGCGCTGCCAAAGCGCCTCCATTTCAAGCGTAGGAAGAAAAGGGCGGCACTCGATTTGGAATTTCAGGTCGTTGCTGCGCAACAATTTGCGAAGCCGCTTCTTCCAAACAAAATCCGCCAAACGAACCCTGAGCATCACCGCCGACACCCAATCCATTTTCATCATCCGCACGGAATTGGCGCAAATATCCAAGCCGTTCCGGTAGTAACCGTTGGCCAGCAACTCGTCCATTTGGGTCAAGGAAAGCCGCTCGGCCAGCAGCCTTGCGTAGTGAGCGGGCCTGAATTCCATGCTTTTGTTTGCTGATTTCAACTTGTGATTGGCGGTGCTAAAGGATTTATTTTGAGGTGCAAATATAGCCCTTGCCGCCGTTAGTGTTCAAGCAAGATTTCCACAGTGGAGCAGCCAATGAACATTCCGCTGCGTTTGGCTTTTTGGATAAATGTCGGCTCAGGTTCCTATTATCCGGCCTTCTTGTGAAAAAAGGAAGGGAAAATCGTCTAAGTTTGTCGAATCTTTGCAGGTGCACCCAACCATTGCGGAGCAAAATCCGTGAGTTAGTGCAGCACTATTTTAATAAAAAAATTCTGATGAAAAAAAATTTCCAATTAGCAGCTTTGCTTGCCTTGTTTCCGGCCTTTTCCAATGCCCAAATCACCATTCAGGCTGACCAAGTGAACCCACTCGGTATCTTTGCCGTCCAAAGCCGTGATTCTTCCATCGAAGCGACCTTGAGCCCCGGCGGCACAGGCATGCAGACTTGGAATTTCGCTTCGCTTAGCAACGACAGCAGCGATTCCTTGGAATTTTACAATGCCAGCGAAACGGCCTACGCTGCACTCTTCCCAGAGGCTTCTCTAGGTGTTACGCTGGACTCCTACGCTGTTATTTATTTGGATAAAACCAATGATTATATCGGAACTTATGGCACTTATGGCACCTTCACTATATCACCCTACATCGTCACCACATCAGTTAAACTCGACCCGGTACAGTCCATTATCCGGTTCCCCTTGCAAATGAACCAGACTTATTCTGAAAAAATATATGGAACCGCAAAAGTACCGGGCAGCGCCGTTAACTTTCCTTTCGACAGCCTAAAATCCATCACCATTACCGAACGGAATGTGGTCGTGGATGCATACGGCGAACTGACATCGCCCATTGGCACCTTCGATGTGCTCCGCTCCAAAGAGGTAGAGTATTCCTACGACTCCATCAGCTATCTCAACCTTGGCAATTGGGTGTTCTTGTCGAAAACCACTCCCAAGACCATCACCTATTACAACTGGTGGACCAACCAACTCAGCCTCAGCTTCCCAGTCGTGCAGTACAAAATCAGCCCCGGTATTGATACCTCGATGATTTGGCTCAACGATTTCGTGAGTGCCACCCACGACTCCAAGTCCTATCTTGATGTGAAGCTTTTCCCCAACCCAACAAGCAATTTCCTCAACGTTGAAATGCCGGAAGGCTTCGTCGGTCAAATGGAAGTCTTCGACCTGCTCGGTCATAGAATGCTTTCGCAAGCTGCTACCAATCGCTTCGAAAACATGAATGTTCAGGGATTGCCCGTCGGCAGTTTTGTCCTTATTTTAAAGGATAAAAAAGGAAAAGTGCAAGGCTTCGAGCGTTTCGAGGTGATTCGATGACAGCCCATTTTTCAACAAAAAAGCCCGAAGACGCAAATCTTCGGGCTTTTTTTGGGTCTAATCCATAAAAAACGACTGGCTTGGGTCAACCTAATTCCATCCGAATGCGCCAGTTGGTGGGCAGGTAATTGTTCGAGCGGTTGTCGAGCACTTTCATCCAACCGAGCGGCAGGTTTTCAAAAGTGGCAAGCGTCCAACCTCGCTCCCAGTCTGCTTCCCAGAGGTTTTCTTTCTTCAAAAAATGCAGGGCTTGGTCTTTGTTCAGGTTCGCCTTCGGCAAATCGGGGTGTAGCAACTTGGCCAGTGCCAGTGTGTGCGACGGGATGAAATCCTTGTTCTTCATCTCCCCGATTTCCAAGCCAATGGAGCGTTTTTTCAACACCGTTGCGATGGTGAAAAAGATTTCTTCGAGCACTTTCGGCATAGCCACGACCGTACCTTCTGGTTTTGTAAAAAACTCATAGTCAGCCGTTTGTGAAACCCATTTTTCAAAAACTGCCTGCTGCCGGAACGGAACTCGCTGCCACTCCTTAGGCACATAGTTTTTGATGAACGGGGGGTCCACTGACGCTGTTTTCCGAAGGGCTGCAAAGAAAAAGCCCTCGCCCCGCACCCGATGCGGGTAGCACTGGTAGCCCCAGCGTTTTTCGGCCACGCCCCAATCGGCGGGCAGCGTCAGTTTTTCAAACTCAAAGCCCTGCAAGGCCAGCCATTCCACGTTGTTTTCGTTTTCAAAAACATTGAAAGTGCAGGTGGAGTAAAGCAGCACCCCACCCTCTCGCACCAGCTGCGTTGCAGCCGTCAGAATCCGGCGTTGGCGGGCAGCGCACAGTTCCACACTCGCCTCCGACCAGTGCCCGGCAGCATCCTCGTCCTTGCGGAAAAGGCCTTCACCGGAGCAGGGCGCATCCACCAGCACCACATCGAAACAACCAGCCAGCCGCTCAAAATCCTCCGGGTCGTGGTTGCTGACGGCGACGTTGGCGTGGCCCCATTTCTCCAAGTTCATTTTCAGTGGCCCAACCCTGCTCTGTATCACCTCATTTGAGACCAAAAAACCGCCCTCGCCCAATGCTGAAAGCAGCAGCGTGGACTTGCCGCCCGGTGCTGCGCAAAGGTCGAGTACCCGCAGGTCTTGGCCCAGCCCCACAGTTTGCCGCACCGCCTCGTGAATCAGCATGGACGACGCCTCCTGTACGTAGTACGCCCCCGCATGGAAGCTGGGGTCAAGTGTAAAAACAGGCCGTTCCGCCAAATAGCGGCCATTGGGGTGCCAAGGTATCGGTTCGGCATTGCCGAAGGCAGTGGAACCCTTGGCAGGGTTCAGCCGGATGCTCACCGGGGCGGGCTGCTCCAATGCGGCCAGGAAATCGGGGAACTCGCTGCCGAGGTCGGATTTCATGCGGTCGAGGAAGGGTTGGGGGAAGGGCAATTTTGGAAATTGTGAAATTGGTGAATTGAAAAATTAAGCTCAGTTGAAAGCAAAAGTAAGTGGATGAGGGTCAATAGTTTCACAAATAAAACCGGATGCCCCTTCCTGCGTTTTCATTTCTTTGTGTAAAATTCAGACCAGCAACAATATGTCAAGAAGAAATCCGGCCAGTACGACCGATACCGTTGAAAGCAAGAAGTTCAACCTTGAACAAGCCAAAAACGCCCTCAAAATCTTCCAATTCATCCGGCCATACCGTTGGAAGTTGGTAATTGGACTTGTGCTGCTATTCGTTTCCAGCATGGTTTTCATGATTTTCCCTTTCCTTTCTGGAGAGCTGATCAACATCGCACAGGGCAAATCGAAATACCCCTATACGTTGGAGCAAGTTGGGTATTTGATGATGATTGTTTTGATTGCGCAAGGATTTGTATCCTACTACCGGGTGTCACTTTTTGCAATCGTCAGTGAGCGGGGCATCGCAGATGTGCGCAAAGCGCTTTACGCCAAAATCATCACGATGCCCATTGTTTTCTTTGAAAAAAACCGGGTGGGCGACCTTGTTAGTCGGCTCACTGCCGACGTGGAAAAACTATACAGCGCTTTTTCCGTGACGATTGCGGAGTTCATCCGGCAAGTCATTGTCTTAATTTCGGGCATCATCATCTTGGCAGTCATGGCTTGGAAACTTTCCCTGATTATGCTTGCCACCTTCCCAGTTATCGTTGTGGGGGCGATGTTTTTTGGGAGAAAAATCCGCAAACTATCCAAAGAACGACAAGATGAATTGGCCAATTCCAACACGGTTCTGAGCGAGACGTTGACTACTATCCAAGTGGTAAAAGCCTTTACCAATGAGCTTTTCGAGAACCTTCGCTACGGTAAATCGGTGAACCAAACCGTCAATGTTTCCATGAAATATGCCCAAGGAAGGGCGCTATTCACGGTCTTTATCGTAACCGTCCTTTTTGGTGGACTTTTCTTCGTAGTATGGATGGGAGCTGCAATGCTGCGGGACGGGGATAGCGGCATGGATGCTGGGAAATTGGTCTCTTTCGTGGTGTACACGGCGGTCATCGGTGGGGCGATTGCGGGCCTCGGCAATTTCTACACAGAACTGCTCGGCGCCATCGGTGCGACGGAGCGGATTAGCGAGATTTTGGAGGAAAAAAGCGAGGTTAAAATCGAAGCAGGAAACAAAATGAGCAAACGTTTGGAAGGCAATATTGAGTTCAAGGATGTGTTTTTCAATTACCCCACCCGAGAAGATGTGCGGGTGTTGAAAGGGCTGAGTTTAAGCGTTGCCGCTGGCGAAAAAGTAGCGCTAGTTGGGCCGAGTGGTGCTGGAAAGTCAACAATCGTGCAGCTTTTGCTCAAGTTTTATGAAATAGGAGAAGGCGACATCACCGTGGACGGCCAAAGCATCAAAGGCATGAACACCACGGATTACCGCCAGAATATCGCCATCGTACCGCAGGAGGTACTGCTGTTTGGCGGCAGCATTCGGGAGAATATTCTGTATGGAAAGCCAAACGCCACCGAGCCAGAAATTATCGAAGCAGCCAAGCAGGCCAATGCCTGGAATTTCATCCAAAAGTTCCCAGAAGGCTTGGAAACCATCGTTGGAGAAAGGGGCGTCAAGCTCTCTGGCGGGCAGCGACAACGAATCGCCATTGCCCGTGCCATCTTGAAAGACCCAGCCATTTTGCTGTTGGATGAAGCGACTTCGTCCTTGGATGCAGAATCGGAGAAAGTGGTGCAAGAGGCGCTTGATAAACTGATGGAAGGCCGCACCAGCATCATCATCGCACACCGCTTGGCCACTATCCGCAATGTGGACAAAATCTGCGTAATTGATGGCGGCAGAATTGTGGAAGAAGGAACGCACGAGGAGCTGGAGGCGATGTCCCACGGGCTTTACAACAGCTTGGCAAAACTTCAATTCACCTACGCATGAGCCTGAAATCGAAACTCCTGATTTTCCTTGCTGTGCTGGGTATTTTTGGAGCGATTGTGCTTTACGTGCAAGAGTTTCAGTGGTTTCAGAATTACTTGAATCCCAGCAAAATGGTATGGGGTTCGCTCTTGTTAGGGTTGGCAGTTGGTGTGGTTTTGGGCTATCGTTTTCAAAAAAATGGCGAGGAACTGGTGGACAGGATTCAGATTTGGACGGTCTGCATTATCGTTGCTATTTTGCCAATGCCGCTGCTGGCGAGTTTGACCAACCGCCTGTTTGCGGAGCAAAATGCCCATGAAACGAAGGTGGAATTTTGGGAAGAAAAAGCACATTTGATCGGCAGAAGCCCCACGATTTATGGTTTCATAGAAGGCAATAAAAAGAACGAGATGGGTTATTTTATCTTCGTAATTATTGATGGGGAACTGGTGCGGGTAAAGAGTAAAACGCCAAGATTTGCAAATGCCGTGCAAGGCGACACCGTCGTTGTTCCTATCCGAAAAGGGCTTTTCAATGTGGATTTTGTGGAATGGCAGGAGTGAAAAACGGCTAAACCAAGCCTTCGCTCACCGCAAAAAGCACCAGCTCGGACGTGGTGCCAAGCTTCAATTTTTTCATGATATTTTTGCGGTGCGTGTAAATCGTGTGGGTGCTCAAGTGGAGCTTCCCGGCTATTTCTTTGGCAATGAGACCGCTGACCACGAGTTGTACTATCTCTATTTCACGGGCAGAAAGCGGAATTGGCACATTCTCGTTTTCCTTCGGGAATGACTTTTCGAGCAGGTGGTTGAGGACGTTGGTGCAGTAGAATTTTTCGTTGTTGGCAGTGGCTTCCACGGCGTCCATGATTTCCTTTTCTCCGCAATGCTTTGACAAAAAGCTGTTGACGCCACTTTCAAGGACTTGGTAGATGGATTTTTTGTCTTCATCCCCGCTGATGATGAGCAGTCGAGAGTTTGGCGAGCGTTCCCTGACTTTTTCTATGGTTTCGGTGGAAAAACGGCCTGGCTGGTTGTAGTCCAGCACCACGATTTCGGGCTGTGAATTGGTGAGTTTTACCAGCAATTGCGCCTCGGAGGTTGCCTCGCCGACTACTTCACAGTTGGGCATTTCAGCCAAAATATGGCGCAGCCCAAGCCTCGAAAGGTAGTGGGCATCTGCGATAAGTACGGCTGTTTTCTTCATTGTAGGTGGCTGTTTTGCGAGTTTGCTGCGCAAAAATACGATGTCCTTTCTAATTTTTAAGTTTATTTAGATTTAATTCAAATTAAAAAATTGCAACCTTGGAGGACATCGAGTCTGTGAATCCAGCGATTATCTGAATTCCATGATGTAGCGGAGCGTTGGGAAAAATGGCAGCAATGAAATTTGTACGATTTGGGTTTGCGCTTGACCATTGGCATCGAAATTTTCCCGAAGGGTGTAATACACTGGGTTTTTGCGAAGATAGGCGTTGTAAACACCAAGTTTGATGGTATGCTGCACGTTGCGAACCTTGAAATAATGGTTGAAGGTAAAATCTAGACGATGATAATTAGGCAAGCGACTGTCGTTGAGGGCTTTCACAAATTTCTGATTCAACTTGATGTCAGTGGGAGCATTGCCATTCCCTTGCTGCACGATGTCAAACTGTTGCGTGGCCAAGGTATAGGCCGAACCGGTTGAGAAAACATAACCAAGCGAAAAATCCCATTTTGGATTGAATTTGTACAAAAACTGAAGGTTAAAATTATGCCTTCTATCGAGCCTGAGCGGGTACTTTTTACCATTGTTCACCTCTTCGCCAAACTTTCGGTCAGTATGGGCATTGGCATAGCCGGCCCAGCCACCAATCTTTCCTCGCTGAACTTTGAGGAGTATTTCGGCTCCATAAGCCCAACCATTTCCGACCGCTATTTGATCCTGCCAATTCGTCGAATTAATATTGTTCAAGCCAATACCTTGGAAATAGATAATGTCCCTAAGCCGCTTGTAGTAGCCTTGTGCATCCAAGGTAAGCCAAGGTTTGAAACGGAAAACAGTTCCCGCTGAATATTGCCAGGATTGCTGGGGCTTGGCCTTTTCGGTGGCACTTACCCACAAGTCTTTCGGCAGTCCAATATTCGTCGGGCTGAGCAAATGGAGGAATTGGGTATTTTTTGTGACGGCTAGGTTAAAAGAAAGTTGTTCGTCCTCCCATACTCGGAAAATAAGCCTTGGCTGAATGGAGAAAAAGTCCTTTCCATTGACCAAAAGCGCCGAAGCTCGTACGCCAATATTGGCAGTGATGCTGTTCCCGATTTTCACCTCGTCTTGCACGTATGCGTCCAGTTCGGTGGATTTCAGCGGTCGTTTCAGATAGGAACCAATGGTATCCCGGGTTTGCTGGTCTAAGATGGTGAGCTCCTCAAAACTGATGACGCCGGGCTGAAAATTGTGCATGGTGAAGCTGGTGCCAAACCTGAAACGGTGCTTGTGAAAAGTCGAATAGTCGAAATCAGTTTTCAGGCCAATATCCTTTACACTCGACTGGTATTTGAGGAAAAGAACATCCTGAAGGACTGGCTCATCATTGGTGTACAAATCCAAATCAATCAACTCTTCTGAATTGTAAAAATATCGACTGTAAGTTGCTGTAACGTTGGCGAAAATTTTATCAGAAATCAAGTGATTCCAACGTAATGCAGCCACCTTGTTCCCCCAATTCACAACTTCTTCGTTTGATACGACAGACAAGGTATCCTGGAACCAACGGAATTGGTCGTACTTATCCACAAAATCATCTTTACCATTGTAAAAACTCAAGTAAACCCGGTCATTTTTAGAAATTTTGAAGTTTACTTTCGCATTTAAATCAAAAAAGAAATACTTCAAATAACCAGCGCTATTCTTTGTTTCCCGAATCCTTTTCGTGATTGGTACGCTCAAAAAATCAAACAAGGCACGTCGCCCAGATAGAAACCATGAACCCTTCTGTTTCTTGAATGGCCCCTCAACGGTAGTCTGCAACGACGTGGGCCCCATTTCCATTTCTCCTTGCAGCTTATTCAGGTTTCCTTCCTTGGTCTGGATGTCCCAAATGGAAGAAATTCGGCCACCGTACTGCGCAGGAAAATCGCCTTTGAGTATTTTGGCACTGCGCACCGCTCCAGTATTGTAAATTGAATAAATCCCTAAGCCGTGCGTGGCATTATAAACCGTCGCACCATCCAGTAAAAACAGGTTTTGGTCAATATCGCCGCCCCGAACCGACATCCCTCCGAACCCATCCGCCCCAGTCTGGATGCCAGGCAAGGTGTAGGCCAGCCGCAGCACATCCGTTTCGCCACCGAGAGAGGGCAATTTCCCAGCCTGCTCAAGGTTAATTTCAAAGGTGTTGATTTCCGTTTGGAGGTAAGACGAGTCGTTGGTGTTTCTAACCACTATTTCGGCCAATACCAAAGGCTGCATCTTGATTTCCAACCTTTTATTGGAGCCTAAGTTTAGCTGGATGGTATCGTTTTCATAACCCAAGCTTGAAATTTGCAGATAGACTGGCCCTTCGGTCAGGGTGATGCTGAAATACCCGAATTCATTGGTGTACGTTCCCGATTTTCGGCGGATATCGTAAACTGTGGCATTGATAATTCGCTCCCCCGCCTCCATATCTGTTATAAAACCACTCAAAGTAAACAACTGCTTTGGAGCCGCAGCCGGTTTCTTGACAATAACAATTTGAGAGCCAACCACCTCGTACCAAAGGTCGGTGTTGGCGAATATTAGCGGGAGCAATTGACCAAGCGGTAAGTTGTCAACCTTGAAATTAAGCCGCTTCCCTTCGGGTAAAATATTGTTGCTGAAAGAAAGCCTTACCCCTTGGTCAATCATTTTGTAAAGCACTTCTTTTATCGGTAAGTCCTTGATATCCAAGCTAATAGTGGCATCCAGCGGTGATTGACCAATCGCTGAAAAATGGACAAAGCATCCAAAAAGCAATATGAACCAGTGTTTTTTCATCCAGATTTGGATCGTTGGAATCAAAATTAAGCGAATCAATGGAACAGACGTGAAATTCCAAAACTAAAGTTGGGAAACCCAATAAAAAATGGCTCAGGCGGGTAATCCTCCTGAGCCATTTTTGTTCCAAATTCGCAGGTGCATATCCTAGTTACAGCAAGTGCCTTTCACCTTATAATTATTGGAATCTTTTACGAATTTCAGCTTTGGGCAAGAAGTTTTCAGCGCTTCGATTGCTTCGTCCAATTTGCCTTTTTGCAGCGTCAAAGTTTGGCGACATGCTGTGCTTTGGCTGGTTTCCAGCTCAAAATTGACGCCGTATAACCGACGCATTCCTTCAAAAATAACAGGCAAGCTCTGACCTTTGAAACTGATTACGCCAGTTCTCCAAGCATTGGGCATGCCCGCATCGTCCTTTCCCTCCACCAATTTCCTTGTGCTGCTGTTCAGGCGAACGAATTGGCCGGGTGTGAGCTCGATGTGCTTGCCACTTTCCTTGAAATCTACTTTCACTTTGCCCTTTTCCACGAAAACCTCAAACACTTCTTCTTTTGGGTAGGAACGGACATTAAACGAAGTACCAAGTACCGTGACCGTAGCGCTTTCTGTTTCAATGACAAATGGCCTTGCTTCATCCCGTTTTATATCGAAAAATGCTTCGCCTGTCAATGCCACATTCCTTTGGTGCTTCGCAAACCCTGCATTGTAAACCAATTCGCTGGATTGGTTCAGGGTGACAGTACTGCCATCTGAAAGCGCCAATTCTTTGGTGTCGGTTACCTGAGTAGCTTCTACAATTGTTGCGCCAGCATCCCCAATTTTATTTTTTAAAAATAAGCCTGCAACCAGCAAAATCAATACGCTTGCAGCGATCCGCAAGGCAATTTTAAGGGGAGAAAGCCGGACAATTTTAGGAGCTTGTTGATTCCCCATTCGATTCCTGAAAGCCTTAAGGCCCTGCTCAACGTCAGGTTGGTAGCCATCCTTGTAGCTGCCACTTGCCTCCCATATTTGCTTCAGTTGGCTAGGCGTTTCACTTGGCTGTTGTTTCTGCCAATTCTGCCAGCTTTTGTTTTCTTTAAAATCCATCTAGATAAGTCGTTTCACAACCGCTTCGTTCATTTTCGACAACTTCAGCGAGTCTAATTTTTTATAGTTGGTGTAAGAGACACGGTTTTCATCCGTGACCCCTATTTAGCTGCCAAATTCGTGCAGTTTTTTGAAAACAAATGCAAGCCAAATGACAGGATGCTAGTCTTCTTTCAAAAAAGGCTCGATAGCCGATTTTAGCATTTTAAGGGCTTTCGTCATCTGGTTTTCTACCGTCTTGATGGAGATGTTCAACTCGTCGGCTATCTGCTGGTTGCTCATATCTTCAAACCTGCTAAGTGTAAAAACCAATCGGCAACGCTCCGGCAAAAGGTCAATGGCAGCATGAACCGAACGTTCTAGGTCTTGGCCTTCCAATTCCAAAGAAACACTGGTAGTCTCATTGGCCGTGTTGGACAGCTTATCCTCGTCGTCCCATTTTATTTTTCGGTCCCTGATAAAATTCAGGGTCTTGTTCACCGCCGCCCGCCGAAGGTAGGCACGAAGCGAAGTGGTGACATTGATTTCCGCCCGTTTGCGCCAGACATCAAGCAACACCTCTTGGGCCAGGTCTTCAGCAGAGTGCTCGTCGTTCAGCACCCGCACTACCGTTTGGCATAGGTACGGATAGTACTTGCGAAACATCAGCTCCATCGCCAAACCATCGTTGGTGGGGAGCAAAGCCAGTATTTGTTCGTCGGAGTGTTCTTTGTCGAAGGCCACTAATTCAATTTCTATCGGGTACGTAGGGCTTTTTTTACGGTGCAAATTATGACTTTTACCCTAAAATCCCGTCAGAATCATAAAATTGTGATAATCTGACAAACGATTGGTGAATTTCACTAAATTTGGCTTCTTATTTTCATAGTGTAAAAAAAATACCATGCGTGAAGTGCTTGGCATCTAATCAGAACGAACAACGACCAATCATTTTCAAATATTCAAATTTAGCTTTGCAAAAGCTCAAAATACATTTTTTTGGTTAGAAACTCGGAGCCTGTCCCGAGCAATCGGGATGGGCTTTCGGGATTCACAAATCTCATTTTCCATGTTTAAATTTTTCATCCCATTGACATTTTTGGCACTTTTTTTTGTTCCTTCATCCGTTTCCGCTCAAGACAACCTGACGGAAAAAGGTGGGTTCGTAGTGAACGCCAATGAAGAACATTCTTTCCTGTTTGTGCTTTCCAACCGCACCAACGACCTACAAGAACTCCGCACTGGAATCACGAAGTACATGTGGAAGTTCTACCCGAACGACAAACTTAAAATCACCCAAATCCAAGTGGACGGTGATTTGAAAGAAGTCCCGTTAATCCTCATCACTGGTTTTTCAAACAAAGCCAAGGCCATGGAATTTTACAACGGCCTCAAAACTAACCGACCAGATTTCATGCAAATGGGCATGACCAAGGATTATTTCCCACTCACCAAATCGAACTACGAGACGATTGTGCGGGCAAAATCCCTGAACGGTTACAAGCCGTTTTTTCAGCAGAACTATTTGTGAGGTTTAGAGGGTTTAGCGGGGGGGTAGAAGGTTTATTGGCAAGTCCAAACTAAACCTTCTGACCCCCGCTAAACCTCCAAACCCCAGCCAAAAACAAACACTCACCCGTTTTGACCTACCAGCAAATTTTAGGAGACCTAAAAAAGAAAAAGTTCCAACCCATTTACTTCCTGCACGGCAGCGAGGCTTTTTTTATTGATGCCATTTCGGATTTTATCGAAGAAAATGCATTGTCGGAAAGTGAGCGTTCCTTCAATCAAGTGGTGCTTTACGGGCGGGATGTGGACCATCTTGCCGTCATTGACAATGCCCGCCGCTATCCGATGATGTCTCAAAATTCGGTCGTTATCGTGAAGGAGGCGCAGGACATGAAGGACTTGAAAGACCTTGAAAAATACATTGCCAACCCACTTCCTTCGACCATCTTGGTGCTGTGCCACAAGCACAAAGCCTTCAACACCAATACCAAATTCGGGAAGCTGCTGCAAGAAAAAGGCATCGTTTTCGACAGTAAGAAACTCTACGACAACCAGGTGCCGGACTGGATTCACGATTATTTGACACATCAAAAACTCAAAATAACCCCCGGCGCTGCTGACCTGCTGGCGGAGTACCTTGGCACCGACCTCTCGCTCATTTCCCATGAATTGGACAAGCTGGCACTGCACTTGCAAGCTGGCACGGAAATCACTGCCGACCATGTGGAACTGCATGTGGGCATCAGCCGGGAGTACAATATTTTTGAATTGCAAAAAGCCATGAGCAACAAGGATATGGCCAAAATAGCCCGCATCACCCAGAACTTCGTGGAGAACCCGAAACGCAATCCGTTTATCATGGTAGTGGCTTCACTGGCCAGTTTTTTCACCAAGGTTTACATGCTGCATTTTTTGAAAAACGCCTCGGATGGTGACGTGCAAAAGAAGTTGGGGCTGCGCTCGCCTTACGCCCTCAAAGAGTACCGCTCGGCACTCAGGCATTTTCCTTTGGCCAAAACGGAGCAAATCATTTCGGAGCTAAAAACTTACGACCTGATGTCAAAAGGGGTGGATTTTATCACCACGGGGAAGGAAGATGGGGAGTTGTTGAAGGAGTTGGTTTTTAAGGTGACACATTGAAATTACCCCATCTTCGCAAGTCTTCCCAACCTGCCCACAAAGCTACAAACTAACCTCGTGTAAATGCCGCAGTTCAAGCAGGAGTTCAGCGAAGCGGCTCTTGCGGCCATCTACTTCATCACCTCCAGTGCCACTATGCTAAACACTGGCTCGAACTTGTGCTTTTATTTCAAGAAAGTAGGTGGTTTTGGGAAGAAACGGGAAACTTACCACAAAATATTATCGGCCCCTTTTCAATTTTAATAGTAAAGCGTAGCGGGCTCAATTTTCTAAGCTCCCCCTTTCCGGGAATTCACACATTACCTTATATTATCCATTTTTTGATAAGTTTATCCCACAGGGGAACAAAAATTAATAGAAAACAAAAATTACCCATCAAAAAATAGATTATTGTTGCGCTTCCGTAAGGAAAATAAGGACTCATTCCGCCATCATTCTCAAGGTTATTGGTTTTAAAGAAAACAAAACCGATAGCGCACAAATAAATTAAGCACCAAAGAAAATATACCTTTAATAATATGAAACTGATATATTGATATGTTCTTCCCTCGCCTTTAATCAGATGACAAACCAGTTTTATGTAAATATAAAGGTTCATTATCGTAAATGGAAGCAGCCAAAGTAAATCAAAAAAAATGTTAACGAAAATAATAGAAATAATTTTCGTTGCTATAGAATCCCCTTTTCCTTCAAGAAATAAATCTCTATCTATATTTTCAGGGCTATATACATAAATTAAAGGGGTTAAAAAATGAAAAAACACCTTTAAAAAGTAATTGTAAAAAATATAGATGACAATCAACTTTAAATATTTGGTGGTTTGTTTTACTGGCATGATAAAAAGTTTGCAGGTACATAGGATTTGATTTTTTCATAAAACAGCTGAAGTATTGGTGCATGGGCAGAACGATTTCAAATGGGTCATTGAAGAAATTTTGCACATCAATTGGTGAATTTTATAATTTAATTGCTACATATTGAAATTCGGATCTTCCCCCACGATACGCTGGTTCATCCCGAAAGCTTTCTGGATGAACCAGCGGGATTATTTACAGTCGTTTTGTAAGGAATGACCAGCTGGAGCTGATGTCCCCAGCTGGTCTTACCGGAAAGCGATTATTTGAAATCATGTATCACTCATGTCTCTAAATGAAAATGCTTCAATTCATTCCCCCTGTACTTTCTTGAGCAAATATTTGGTCGCATCCTTCACGGAGCCATCAGCATTCATGCCAAGCAAACCATCGGAAGTGACCTGGTATTTCACATCGCCAGATTTTCCTCTCAGCGTGACCACCGTGCCCACTACCGACCACGAACCATTCGATTCAACCGTCTTGGGCGGTTTGCTCTGGTAATCTTCTTGCATGGTATAGCTTCTTTGCTCATCAGCGTTCAGCGTTAGCATGGTTTGAATGCCGTCACAACCCTCGCAAGGCAAAGTGCCGTTGTAGAAGGCGGCCAATTGTTCCACAGCAGCTTGTTCTGAACTGGAAGTGGCAGGTGCAGCGACAGTGGTGTCGGTGGCAGTTGCTGTTTCAGGAGTGGTAGCAGTATCCTTTGGGGCATCGCCACAGGATTGAAAAGAAAGGAATGCAAACGCAATCAATGCTGGAAGGTAAGATTTCTTCTTCATAAAAAAGGATTTAGATTTAAAAATGATAGGTTCGGTAGCAGTACCAAACTTATTCAGCGTGCAATTTAGGGCGAATTTTTTCAATTCCATTCATCCATAAACAGCATGAATTACTTGAGGAATTTCGAGACAGCCTCAATACACCGTCAGCTTCTCCACCTGCCTGCCCGATTCGCCCACCGTTTCCACCAGATACAGCCCCGGCGGCCATTTGCTCACATCCACCTGAATGTTTTGGTCGCCAACTTGCACCGATTTTACGAAGTGAAACCCACCATTTATAGCATGAATTTTAAGCTGAAAAGCGCCGCTGTTTTGTGGGAATTCAATCCTCACCAAATCATCGGTGGGGTTCGGGAAAAGCCGCCATTGCGCCAGCGCAGGTTTCTTTGTTGCCGAAGGCAATACCTCACAACTCACGCCCGAAATCTGCCCATCCATCCAAGCCAAACGAGCGGCAATATTGGCCTTGCGGTCGGCCACATTGTCATCGAAATTGGCATAGCCCAGCTCCGGCCAACGCTGGAAATTTCGGGCAGCCGCATCGCCCAAGAGCAGGTGCAGCGAGTCCACCATTTGCAGGAAAGCCTCGGTCGTCCAAGTGCCCTCCCGTAGCTCTTGCCATCGGCAATACCGCTGCTGCAAAAAGGCGGAATCGCTGTGCAAAATGCTCCACCAATCGGGGAAAGGCCAGCCGGTATGCGTTATTTCCCAGACCCAGCCTTCCACGCAGCAATGGCCACGGTCGTAGTCCCAAGCTGGGCCGATTTTGAGCTTGCCGCCGTCCGTGATTTTTTCTTTGTACATAAACGTGCTGCGGCCATAGCTGTCGTAGTTTGTGCTGAATTCATTGACGAACATGAAATCCATGAACGTGCTTTCGTCTATCCATTTGCGGTAGCCCAGTTCGGGGTCAGCAAAGTTCGGCTCATGCAGGCTTTGCTCGAAACTGTCCACGTAAGTATGGATATACTCCGCTTGAAGCGGGTGTAGCTGCCAACTGAACGGTGTCACGAACTTGAACTCCACTGGCAGGCCATGCGATGCGTAGTTGATGGGCAAATATTGCGAATTCCAAGCGCCCGGTGCACCGTTGATATTCATTTCGATGATATAGCCACCGGTCAGTTCAGCGCCTGCCGTGTCCTGGGGGTTTAGCTTCGCAATATCCACCCGGTGCTTGTCCCGTTTCACCTTTTCCGTTAGGTTAAAAACGCCTTGGTAATCATCGTCCACGAATACTTCGCAGTACATCGTGCGGGGAGCGTACCGTCCCATACGGCGGGCAAATTCGTAGGCCACCGCATTGCTCATCAGCGTTGGGTCAAGGTATTCGGCTTTCAAAATCCAGTCGTTCTCGGCAGGTAGGCCGAGCAGCGATGCGTCTATTTCCAGCCCAGCGGAATCCAACAAATCGAAATCGTAGTTCTTTTTTGGATACCAAGGCCCGGTATAGCCTTGCAGTTCCACCGCTATTTTTCCCTCATATTCATAGACAGAATCTGTCGGTGAGTTCAGTTGGCCATTGCCCTTGTTGATGATTTGGAAGTCGGCCAATATTTTCGGCTCGCTTTCGATAACCTGTCCGCCCGTCAATATTTTCACGATAGGTAAATGGCTGCCGGGAAACACGAACGGCCCCGGCGCTCCCGCATCAAAGCTCATGCTCCAATCCTGGAGGAAGCCCGCATCGGCAAAGGCATAGGTATCGTACAGGAGAATTTGCCAAGTTCCATTGGGGTTTTGACCGTTGTTGAGGTTGCCCATATTGCCCATTGGCCGGAAGGTGCCATTGAACGGTGCCCCGAAATTGAAGATGAAATCCGATGCATCGTCACGCAGACAGCAGTTTTCCCAATTGTCATCACCACCGCCAACCCCAGCGAACAGCAGGAACGATGTGCCATCGGGCGCAATCACCCGCACGTCCATATCGCTGTCATAAGTGTGGGTCATGTTCAGGCAGACCTGCACGAGGCCAAAGTCGGTGTTGATGGTATCGGGCAAGCCACTCACTTCCAAATTGAAAGCAATGGGACTCCCATCATCGGGAATAGGCTGTTCAACAATGGCGCTGAAGGTCTGTGCATGGAGACAAAGCTGGCAAAGCAGGAAAAACAGGGCAAGGAGGTTTTGTCTTGTTGGATTCATTGGGCAAATCTAAGGAAAGGATAGACTTGCAATGGTCTGCTTTGTGAGATGATTCAAGTCAGAGGGCCATAGGTATCGGAAACCCTAGCACGTACATCCAAAAAGCTTTCGATATGAACCAGCGTATCCTAGCAGCTTCAGACCTATCAAGCACAATCAACCCCGCCCATTCAATCAAATCCTGAATCCGCTCCTTATCTTGCCGCCCAAACAAACCTTGCCAACTATGCGCCAACTGACAGCCATCATATTCCACTTGCTTTTACTGCCTGTTTTCCTTTTCGGAAAAACATTTGACCTCACCTCACCTAATGGCAAGGTGAAGGTCAAAATAGTCGTCGAAAACAATATCAGTTACAGCATCATGCTCGGGAACACGCAGGTATTGGCGCCCTCGCCCATTTCGTTGACGCTCGACAGCGGCCAGCTCGGCCTCGTCCCCAACGTCAAATCCACTGCTTCGAAGGAGGTCAGGGACACCATTTTCCCTTATGTACCCATCAAGCGCAGCCGCATTCCCGACTGCTACAATGAACTTAGTATCACGTTCAAGGGTGATTATTCGCTCATTTTTCGGGCTTATGACGACGGGGTGGCCTATCGCTGGAGCACCCATTTTCCGAAGGAAAAAATCATGGTGAAAGCGGAGCAGGCTGCCTTCGTTTTTGCTGATAACGCCACGGTTTGGCAGCCCGAAATCCAAAAACGGCAGGATGCCGACATCTTCCACACCAGTTTTGAAGAACCTTATAAAACACTGAAAATCAGTGAAATAAGCCCGTCGGCAATGGCTTATAACCCGGTGCTGGTGGAATGTGCCAATGGCGTGAAAGCCGTCCTGCTGGAATCCGACCTTGACGACTATCCCGGCATGTTCATTGCCAAGGGCGAACAGGGAAACAGCCTGAAAGGAGTCTATGCCGCCTGTCCATCGGCGACGAGCATCAGCGAGGGCATTTTTCCGCAGGAAATCGTCACGGCCCGCCACGACTATATCGCCTTGACGAAGGGCAGCCGCAGCTTCCCGTGGCGGTTCATCGCCCTCTCCGAAAAGGACGGTGACTTGCTGCTCAATGACCTAGTTTACCGCCTCGCCCCACCAGCCCGCCCCGGCGACTGGTCGTGGCTCAAGCCCGGCATCAGCACCGAAGAGTGGATTTGCAGCAGCAACTTGTACGACGTGGACTTCCGGGCGGGGCTGAACACGGCCACTTACCTTTTCTATGTGGATTTTGCTGCGCAATTCGGCTTGGACTATGTCATGCTGGACGCTGGCTGGTCAAAGGACAACAGCGACATCCTCCAAATCACCCCCGGCATGAGCGTGGACAGCATCGCCGATTACGCCCGTCAAAAAGGCGTCTCCCTCACCCTCTGGACGCTCGCACTTGCCCTCGACCGGCAGTTGGAACCGGCGCTGACCCAGTTTGAAAAATGGGGCGTCCGCTGCATCATGACCGATTTCATGGACCGCAACGACCAGCAGATGGGCAATTTTTACCACCGCATTGCGGAAGCCTGTGCCCGGCATCATATCATGGTCATGTTCCATGGGGCGTTTCCCCCTTCTGGCTTTGAGCGCACCTGGCCCCACAACATCGCACGGGAGGGCGCCATCGGCTCTGAATACTATATTTGGAGCGAAAAAACCACGCCCGACCATGCCCTCACACTGCCGTTCATCCGCATGGTCTCTGGCAGTATGGACTTCGAGCCAGGCTTTTTGGACAATGCCACGAAGGAGCAGTTCCGGCCCATCGGCATGAAGAGCATGTCGCAGGGCACGAGGGCGAACCAATTGGCCATGTTCGTCGCCTATGAAAGCCCCATGCAGATGTTCAGCGGCAACCCCTCGGATGGGCTGCGGGAGCCGGAATTCATGCGCTTCCTCGGCAGCATCCCCACCGTTTGGGACGAAACGCTGGTGCTGGATGCCAAGCTCGGCGATTACCTGCTACTGGCCCGGCGGCATGGCCAGGACTGGTGGGTGGTGGGCATGAACGATTGGACGCCAAAGGATTTTAGCCTTCCGCTCGACTTCCTCGGCGAGGGTAGTTTCACCGCCGAAATCTGCGCCGATGGCATCAATGCCGACCGCAATGCGAAGGATTATCAGCTGTATAAAAAAGTAGTAACAAAAGGGGAGGTTTTGAAGCTGCACCTGGCACCTGGCGGGGGGTGGGTGGCGAGGTTGGGGGTTGGGCAAAAATAAACTGGCGGGGCAAACGATTTACGAGTCAGGCGGGAACAGAAGTTTTCGCTTGAATTTTTTGTTTTTTGTAATAGCTTCGCAACATGGAACCAATAACAATCAAGCCATCTGGGGTTTTTAAGACGATTCAAGAGAACTTGGTCGCTTTGAGGGGCATTGGCTATCAGCAGCTTTCCCAAGAAGAGAAGGATGAGATGCGGAAGGAGCTGTTGGAGGTGAGGGAACTTGCTTTGAGCATCAAAATGCGAATGGATGAATGAGTGGCTTGACCTACGCACGACGACCAAAGCCGCAACCTTAGCCCGTCAACAAGCACAGCTTGTGAGGAGCAGGGGTGAAATGGGCAATCCGAAAACTCAGTGTTAAAATCAGTAAATTAGAACTAAAAAAATGAAGTACTGTCTAATCCTCCTAATAACTTTGTTGTCTTCAAAATTTCACACCGGAAATGATGAAAACAGTCTTTTTTCCAACGATACAAATCAATCACAAGTTGGGTGTCCAAAAAAAATCATAAAATGGGTTAGTCAGTTGGATTCAGAATATCCTGGTGAAAACTTAGACAAAGTTGAAGGTGAAAAGATTCAAAAAATAGTGTATAACCTTTACTCGGACAGATATTTTGCTAACATATTTGATGAGCCGTTTGATGTAATTTCTAAAAAAAAATTAGAGATTATTGCAAAGGCTGGAACATCTGGTTTGTGCACAAGTATAATACCAGGGAATCACTTTGAACTCACAAACCCTGCTAAAGATGCAATAGGCGAAAAAATGAATAGAAGCGGTGATGCATCAATTAGCTTTAGCTATGAAAATGTCAAGTTTCAAGTAATTAGACTTAGAAAGATTCGTCAAGATGCCCAATCTTTTTTAACCGATTTAGAGAAAAACAACTCAAATATTGATTTAAAAACTGTTGATAATTGGAGACAAAAAATACAAGATGAGTTTTCACCACTAATGCCATCCGAACTTAATTTATTTTCAAACTTAATTGATAAGCATGAACATAAAATTGTTCAACGTATTACCATTTCCGAGAAAGACAAATTAGATAAGATTGGAAATTCCGAAAAAGATGTGTTGGAGATTAATGCTTTTTATGAAAAATTTGATAAAAAATATAGTCCTTTAAAACATTGCAATGAAATAAAGGATTTATATACTGATATTTCATCGAAAAAATCCTTAATCATCTTATCGCTGGCTAATAAAATAAACAATTTAATCAACACCTCGTCAACAAGTGCTGAATTGACTCAAATTGAAGATAAATATTTTTCATATCTGGATTTAAACGCCCCTTCTTTGTCTGACTTATATTCTAATTTTAGAAGTAAAAAGCAAATGGTTCAAAAAATAGAACACGAGCAGGAACTTGTAAAAAAGGCAGAAGAAAGAAAAATAACCCAACAGAAAGAAAAAGAAATATTAGAAGAAAAAAAGAAATTGGCTTTAAGAAAAATGAAAGAACTTTTCAACGGCCAGGAAAATGCCTCAAACTTCACAACCGAAGATTATAAATTAATCAGCGATGAATTTATTGTTGAGAAATCTACAAATGATGACTTGCGAAGACTTGTCGAATTATTTAAAAAGTCAAATGAAATCTATTTGGTAGATTTAGACAGGAACACAGCGCATAAATTAGATGATATAAAAATAGATGACGAATACATTGAATTCTCAACCATATATTCTAATGGTTGCAAAATATCAATTACAAATGGAGGCGTTGAATATCTTTTTGATGCTGAAAAAGCAATCCGTGAGAAAAATTATTCAAATTATCAACGTGCTTTATCGTGTAGTAATTTTAAAGAGTATTTTAAAATACAAAAAATAAGATTTTCTATCAATGAAGTTTTGCGGCATAAAAAAGAGGACTTTATTACTGCCTGGAGAACAAGAACAGAGAATATGTACTGTTCACAAATAGGCTTAATTTATTTGAGAGATTTTTGTGATTTAAATTGCCGCAATCAAATGAAAATTGGTGAAATGAACTTTCTTCTGATACCTTCGAAGTCTATCGCAACTTTCTTTATTAAAGATGAGTGACGTGATTAAATTGTTATAAATTCAAGTTGCAATCATATGTTGCTGACAATAGCAGTATGGCCAATAGCAGTGACTGTTCAAAACAACAATAAATAAAATGGCAAATTACCAATGTACACATTGCGGCATGAAATACATCACCCCACCTCCGGGTGCATGCACATATTGTGAGTTATACATGAAAGTTATTTATACAGGCGAGGATGATAAGCGGAAAAAAGAGGAACAAGATAGGGAAAGGCAACGACAACTTGATGCAGATAGGGAAAAAGAGAGACAAAAACAAATTCAGAGGCAAGAAGAAGAAAAAAGGAAAGCCAAAAATCGGAAGCAAGAACCACAAAAAAAGGAATCATCCAATTCTTGGATATATATAGTAGGTTTAATTTTTATCATTTGGGTTTTATCAAGAGACAATAAAGAAAGCAGTGCTAATACTTATTCGAATACGACAAACAGTGGCAAGGTGGTTGATAATAATAATACAACCCAAAGTGAGTTGAACCATAGCTCTTCTTTGATTAAATTAAGTGAAAAACAAGGCTACTATTATGAAGCTTTTCTTCATCAAGTCCTATTTAAACAAATTAATTTACAAGAAAATGATGATGATGTAATAAAAAAGGCAAGTTTCTCCAAAGCTAACATTAGCCCGTATTTACAAGATTTTACACTTTATGGTGATGAGTGGTGGCTATGGCATTTTAGACTCAGGTTTGTTGAAATGGGTGACTTAAATGGTGATAACATAAGAGATGTCATAATTGGGACACATTCTCAAGGAGGTGGAACCGGAGGTAATGTTGCATATGATTTATATTTTATTCTGTTAGGTAACGGCGATGGCATATTTAGACAAATTGATGCTTTTAATCTTGAAACAGATTTACAACTTCCTCAAAATGTAAGTTCTTATGCAACAATAAAATCAATCTCAAGTGGATATTTGTTGGGCGAACTAAACTATACTAAACACTGGGGAAGAAGTAATGCAGAAATTCTTTGGGAATCAACCCCTGCAAAGTACGAACTGTTGAATTCTTTACGCCTAAAATTGATTGAATATGAACAGGAAGATATATCAAACTTTGAAGCTGATATCATTGATGAAGTTTCTATCGAAGAAGATGTTCCTCAAAGTTCAAACCAAGTAAGCAACTTATCGCTATTACATGAGACCATTTGGTCAGGACTTAACGAAAAGGATATTTCTTCAACTACTCGAATATCCTTTTTCAATGAAGGTGAAATCACATATCATTATCTCGGTCAATGTTCATTTGATTACCCACTTAAGACATTCAATAATGAAATAATAATGTATTGGGATATTAAATCAGGTTGCGTTTATAATGTATATTCCATTTTTAGAAATAACTTCGGTTTAAGTAGAACACCTAAAGTCGGAAAGCCATTTGCCAAACTCCGAATAATTGATTCAGAACTTCTAATGATTGATTATTACTACCCAGAATGGGTAAAAAGATTTAACGAAGAGCATAAGAAGCAGGGGCTTACACAAGATGATATTTTTCCAGAAGGTTTTATCAATGGAGTTTATTGAATAAATAAGAAAAATACCCGCTGGCGCAGGGTGTTCCCCCACGCAGAGGCTGGTTCAAGATTTTCCCAGTATGGCGCAAGCGCACCATCTACCACTTAAATTGAGAGATGGCACTTCTTGTATCGGGCTGGGTTCGTTGACGCTTTTGGGTAAGGCCAGCCAAATTCATCACGCAGCCGCAACCGATTTTTTTTCAGCAGCAACCTTTGCTTTGTTCGCTTTTTTGTCGGCAGCTTTTTGCGCCAGTTCTTTTGCTGGAAATAGGCACTGCGGGCCTTTTCCTCCTCGACAGTCAGTGCGCCTTCGCCACCGATGAAGTCCACGTCAAGTTCTTCTTTTTTTTGCTTCATGGCCTTGGTTATTGAAAGTATTTGTTGATGAGTTTAAGGGCGGCTTGGTTACGCCACCGCCTTCATCCTGAGCATCACTTCCAATTCCCCTAAAGTATCGAAGATGCTTTCCCGTTGAGCGTCGGTGAGCTTGTTGCCTTCCAGTTCCTTGCCAAGCGATTGCAGGGGTTCCGTCGTAAATTCGGTCAAGGCTTCTAATGGGAGAGACAGCATATAGTTTTTCAGCATGGTGAGTTGTTGGAAACGGTCGGTTTCCGCAAAGTATTTATCCAGGAATGGCTGATGGTTAGAAGTCATGGTAGTTTTTTTAATGGTTGGCTAAATGTTGTCATTCTTGGAATTCAGGAAGTTGATTTCGTCCAATCGGCTGTCAATGAATGCTTGGTAGCCTTTTACGCCTAATTTTTCCTTGAACTCCTTTTCAAACAATACAGCAATAGTTAGCTGGTCTTTTAACAGTTTCTTCCGTTGTTCTCGTTGTTTGTCCGTCATGTTTGGAAGTTTTCTCTTTAGCAAAGATAACAATTTTCAATTTGGAAAAAGAACGAGCTAAATATTTTCCCGCTGGCCCACCCGCTGTCCTTCTATTCAAAGAACGGCACTGATAGTTGATAGCTGTGCTCCCCCGCTGGCGCAGGATGTTCCCCCACACAGACGCTGGTTCTTCCCCATTGCTAAATGATGAACCATTATTGACCGTTCTTTTGCAGGCTTTACCTGAAGTCCATAGGCTCCTAAACATTGCGGGAGCCATTCCATTGCAAATCCGAACCTATTTTCTACTTTCGTCCCAAAACAACCAACCATGAAAAATAGGACTTACATAACGATCACCATCCTCGCCTTGGCTTGCATATTACTGGCAAGCTGCAAGCCCAACCAGCCGCAGGAAACACAGGCCGAAGCTGGCACGACTGCCAAAACGCCTAGTTTCAAGCTCATCCAAACCGACACTTTCCGGTTCAACAATTTCGTGGACTGCAACATGGCGGAGGCGTGGGTGGGCGATACCTTCCGCATTTTCCCCGGCAAATATGGCGAAGACCCTGTCTGGGGTGCCGCCAAGGAACTGAAGTTTTCGAGCGGCAAGCACGCCGACGAGGCGTTCAGCAATCCGGCATCGGCATACGTTGCGCCGAATATGCCCAATAATGCGCCCGCCGGAAAGCCGGGCCTGCACGGGGCGGTCTGGTTCGAGACGGTTTACCAAGACCCCAAGGATGCTACGGGCAGCACCCTCTATGCCATTTATCACAATGAAAACTACCCGGAAACGCTGCCCTTCGACCCTGCCACGGGCGAGGGCTATATGGACAAGGACTGGCCGCTCGGCCTCACAGACCGCATCACGCCCGCAGCGGTCTGCCGCATCGGGGTCATGAAATCCACCAACGGCGGCTGGGCTTGGGAGAACAAAGGGCTTTTCATCGAGGACAAACAGCCCCGCATGATTCTCAAGCCGCACAATACTTCCAAGACATTTGCTGGGGGCGTCGGCGACCCATCCGCTGTGGCTGTGGGCGATTATTTGTACCTGTTTTATGGTGAGTATGGCTATCCCGGTGTTTACAATGCCAAGACCTACAACCCTGATACCGAATGGGGCGGCCAGTGCATCAGCGTCGCACGCATCGCCATCGCCGACCTCGAAAACCCGCAGGGCAAGGCCAAGCGGTGGGACGGACAGGGCTTCAATGCCGCTTGGGACAGCTTCGGCAAGCCGATGCCCTCGCTCCAAATACCACAGGCAGAGGGCGGAGGCCCAGCGTCTTCGCCAAAGGGTGGTTTCCACTGGGGCCCATCGGTCAGTTGGAACAGCTACCTAGACTGCTGGGTGATGCTCATGGGCCGGGTGGAAGGGCAGTCGTGGATTGGCGACAAGCTTTACATTTCCTTCAACCCACACGCCGACCTTGGTGCGGGCAACAACTCGCAGGACTGGTCGAAACCGCAACTGCTCGTGCAAAAACCGGGGCATGTAATGTGGTATCCTTCCCTACAGCCTTTGAACACGCCGGAAGACGTGCAGGCCAAGCGTACCAGCCTCCGCCTTGGGAAGCAGGCTAGGCTGTTCTTCAAATATTCCGATTTGGGAAAATACTGCTCGGAGTATATCGTGGAGTTTGAGAAGGGGTGAATCTTAGCAGAGTCGCCAGCATATTAGGAATAAACCCGCTGGCACAAGGTTCTTCCATACAGATGCTGGTTCAGGTCCACAGTTGTCACAAGTATGTTTAAGCGGCTCTAAGGTCACTTAGTTCTTACAAAATACAAACTTGCACGAACTACAAAACTTAGATTCTGCCTCAGTCATACTTGCCACAACTGGGTTTATAATCACTCCGATATGCTTTTCATTCCCCCTGTACCTTCTTAAGCAAGTATTTGGTGGCATCCTTCACCGACCCGTCAGCATTCATACCCAGCAAACCATCTGAAGTGACCTGGTATTTCATATCGCCAGATTTTCCCTTCAGCGTGACCACCGTGCCTGCTACCGACCATGTACCATTCGATTCTACCGTCTTGGGCTGTTTGCCTTGGTAATCCTCCTGCATGGTATAGGTCCTTTGCTCATCTGCATTCAAAGTAAGCATGGTTTGAATGCCGTCACAACCATCGCAAGGCAAAAGACCATTGTAGAATGCCGCCAATTGTTCCACGGCAGCTTGCGCTGCACTGGAAGCAGCAGACGCAGATACGATAGTGTCGGATACCGGTGCTTCTTCGGTAGATGTAGCGGGCTCCTTTGGGGCATCGCCGCAGGACTGAAAAGAAAGGATTGCAAATGCAATCAATACAAGTAAATAAGATTTCTTCTTCATAAACTAAAATTTAGAAATTAAGATGATGAGTTTGACAGTTTTACCAAACCGTTTCAATGTGCAAATTAGGGCAATTTCTTTCAATTATTTCAATCAAAAAATTATGTCATTTTTTGGAAGAGTTCAATAAGTTTCATGACAGCAAATCTGCCAGGTTAAAAAGTCATTTAGTTTGTCTATAAACTAAAATGGGTAATTTATAAAGCTACAATGGAAAGCTAAACGCATGAAAATCAATGCACGCCTTGCTGTACAATGGCTTTATTTAAAAAGCTTCTTTCCAATACTTATTAGCTTTCATATAAACCACGTTTTGACGAAAATCAAAAAACACATTAAAGCGACGCAAAAGCCCATTTCCAAAAACTTTCATGGGAATAGTGGCAGACCTTGCTGCAAAGCTCAATGGGATATTTTTTATTTGTTTTCCTCCAAGTTTAGCTTTGGGCAATTGCTTGGTCTCAATCTTAAAAACATTGCCAAAGGCATCCTTTAATTCGGAGGTGCTGAGAGTCTTGAGTTTGGACTGCATCCCATATTGCTCGCCGATTTTTGGGTCAAGCAAAATAGAACCGCCATACCCCGTATGAAACATAAAGGTATCCCGGTAAATGTCTCCTCCGATTCTTAATTCCCCCAAAATGAAGGTGCTGCCCTTTTTTATGAATAAAGGGCTTTTTTTGCAGCCCCTCGGCAGTTTCGGGAGCCTATAATGCACGACCATGCGCAAGTTATCGTAATCTATTTCAAGTATTTTATCTTCGAAAAAATCAAAACCAAACTTACCATCTGTGCCTTCTCCTGAATTTTCATCAACAAAAACAAGCAGGCTGTCCCATCGCAAATTGTTGATGGTCAAGGTATTGCCCTCGCTGTATTCCGATTCGGCGTCACCTCCCCAAGTGTGAACTTCGGTGGATTGACCTCTGCCCAGAGGTATCTTTTTCGATTTAAGTGCATCCTTGGTTAGCGTCACTCCCGTAGCACTTGTATGATACATGAGTGTCAAGGTGTCAGACTGATTGATGCGGGCTTTTACGCAGATATTATGCTGCTTGTTGAGGGTAAAATTGATGGTATCTGGCCGAGTTTGGGCTTGCTTATATCCAATGAAAACAGCTAATAATTGGCAAACAAGCATTGATTTTTTCATAAAAGGATTTTTATTATTTGGACAAAGATGGGTATTTGAGCGCTTCTACCACGGCTTCTATTTTTCAAGCACAGCTTCGAGCAAATTTTAACAAGTTTTAACATGGGTACAAAGCATCGTTCTCAGCGAAAGCACAGTTATCCGTTTGTATTGCTTTTTGTCAATTGAAATAAAATCTTTCAAAATGAGACATTCATTACTGTATTTATTCGCCCTGCTTGGTGTGATGACAGCCTTAACTTCTTGCTTTTCCCCACGCACCGTCGTCGTGATTGACGCAGACCAAGACGCTATAAAATGGAGCTACGGACGACAAATCATTGACCAAAAAAAGGACAGCCTCGAAGCCGCTATTTACTTCGACACATACAATAAAAAAGACCTAGTCTTCGATGTGGAAGTGACCAATTGGGGCAAGGAATCCGTGCTGGTTTCCCCAGAAAACATCTACCTAAAATGCGCCAATTCGGAGGCCGAACATCTCGCCTACGACCCAGAAAAGGTCTTGCTCAACCAAGCCATTGACGCCAGCCGTCACGAAGCCAATTCCAAGAATTTGGCGATAGCGGTTGGCGTGGCAGCCATAGCTACTATTGTGGCCGTAGCCGTAACGGATAATGGTGGCAATGGAAACAACGGGGGCAATGACTTTAATAATGGAGGCAATATAACCTTTATAAGCACCTACGTCGTACCCCCATTGCCTGCGCCAGCGTTGCCACCTTCGATGGATTTCTGGGAGAATTATTCCCTTCGTAAAACGACCTTGGAGCAGAATTATAAAGTCGGTGGTAAAGTCGTGCTGCCCCGATTGGATTATTGTCCGGCATTGGAGGTATATGTTCCCGTTGGGAATGAGGTATTTATAGGAAGATTTAAGCAGCGGATTGTTCAGCCGTAATATCAAATATGGCTTTTTGAATAACTACTTGCTAATTTCCGCAAGGGGGCAAGCCCCCTTGGAATATCGACTTTTCCAAGGGGGCTTGCCCCTTGCCGAACCCCAAGCATCAATCAGTTAGTTAATCAACTATAAAAACCCTAAAAAAATCAAGTATAGCACCTCCTATAAAGCATAAAAGCCCGACCAATTGGCCGGGCTTTTATGCTTTATATAAATCTTATTCCACAGAAATATCTAAACCTCAATCCTTGTCCATTTTATCCTGCAATTCATTCTCTTCCAAGGTGATATTAAATTTACTGGCAAATGCCGTTTGGGCCGCTTGGAAATCACCATCATAAGTCGCTTCGTCTGCCTGTACTTTTTCCATGATTTCATTCAAACGAGCCAACGCAGCATCATCCATTTCACCACCATAAAGGAGGTTAATTATCTCCCGATAGTCTTTGTCAATAATTTGAACATAAAACTGAAACAGCGCCAAAGCAGATGCTTTGAGCTCAGCCCCTCCCTCAAATGGCCCTAGTTTTTTAGTGGCAGCAACACCTGACTTGGCGGTAACGAGCAAATCTTCTAAAGTGGGCGAAATCCCTTCCTTCGTCATGCCCTCCTCACCGAATTTCTCAATGAGCAACAAAATTTTTTCGCCAATCTTGTTTTGTTCATTCACAATGAAATCGTTGTATTCGACAGCATTTGTAAAAGTTTGTGCATTTCCAGTAAAAAAAGCAGCCACGAAGGCGATTGCAAGAACAAAAGATTTCATTCGAATTGTTTAAAAGGTAAATTTAATTGATTTTAGAATTGAAGCATTTTGATAAAAATCAAACGTACTGTTCCCGCCTCATATTCAAAACACTTGCCAAATATTCGTTTCATGTTGAACGCCGTCTTCTGAGGATAAAAGTATGGATAGGAAAGAGTTACAAGGTTTCTGAATTTCATAAATTTCACAGTTTCCCCAAGTACCAAACTTCCCCCTACCTTCGCCAAAATCCTAGGCAATTAAGCAACCCAAAACCCTCAAATACCACCATAGCATCATGAAAAAACTACTACGCATCATCGCCTTCGTGCTGGCCCTTACGCCAGCCCACGGCCAAGTCCTCCTCAACGAGTTCCAAGCCTCCAACGCCACCACCATCGCTGACCCCGGCAGTGGCGACTTCAACAACTGGCTGTAAATCTACAATCCTAGCACTTCGGCGGTGGACCTGACTGGCTACCGACTGGCAGCACCCGTGGAATTTGTTTTTCCTGCTGGCGCAACGATAGCGCCCGGCGATACGGTGGTGGTTGCCAAAACGGCGGCCAATTTCCCCGCTGCCCCCTACCCCATCTTTGAATGGACGGCGGGCAAGCTGCGCAACGAGGGCGAGGTCATCCACCTCTTCGATGCCGACGGCCTGCTGGTGGACTTCGTGCGCTACAACAACCACCTGCCTTGGCCGGAGGGCGATTCGCTGCTGGGCCGTTCCATCGAGCTGGTTTCCAGCCTGCTAGACAATCACTTCGCCACCAGTTGGAAGCCAAGCGCTGCGGTGGGTGGCTCGCCGGGCGAAGTGTCCGTGGCTTCCGGCACGGTGGCAGTGGTGAATACCTTGGAAATGCTGGTGTATCCGAACCCGGCGCATGAGGTGGTGAATGTGGCGGTGAAGGTGGCTATTTAAGGGATGAGGAGTGAGGGATGAGGGATGGCGGCATTACTGGGTTGAACTGGCAATGCCGTTTTTTATGGGACGGACTAATGGTAAGCAAGGCAATTAAAGATTAAAATCAACTGAGCGATGTCAATTTAATTATCTTATTTCTCCCAAATCTTCGTGCGGGGTGAATCAAAAACCACTTGGTCGCAAGGAACCATACCTGGGTCGTAACCCTCTACATTGGTTTCACATACTTCTTCGCAATTGGTGTTGTAAACATAATCACCACAGTCTGCGCAGGTATGTTGGAACCAATATAATTTGCCACTTGGCGCATCTATTTCATAGATATATTTAGCCGCCGATAAGTAGATTTACGATTTTAGATTTACGACTTACGAGGCGCAAATCATTGAAATCGAACAACTTAGGTCAAAGTCGAAATCTAAACTAATTTCAACAGCCTACTTATTGAAAATTATTCCAATCAAAACGCTTCAATACTGGTTCTTCCCGAAAATATATGTTGAAATAACAAAAAGCCCTGCCAACTTACAAAGTGGACAGGGCTCATTCGTGCAATTCTCTTTTATTCTTTCACCAATTTCATGGTGTGCTGCTGGCTTCCATCTATAATTTTCAGCATATACATACCGGAAGGCAAATTGGTCAATGGGATTTGTAATTGCTGCTGCCCTTGCGTCAGATGGTAGTCTGCTTTCCAAACCTGCTGACCGGCCATACTTTGGAGGCTGAGCTGTGCTTCGCCTGTGCCTAGTTGCGATTTTTTATCCCAAATAAGGTTCACCACCTCTCCAGCGGGATTAGGGTATAGGTTCAATGCATCCTGGGCTGGCTTTTCTTCTTTGGCGTCGCTTGGATTAAACACAATGGCGGATGGTGCCGAATTGCCCCAGAACTGGCCCGTGAGCAGGTTCATCGTCACGGTGAAGGTGCTGGTGCAACCGTCAAAAGCATCGATGGTCAGTGAGACCGTGAAAGTACCGGGCTGTGCGTAAATATGCACAGGGAATTGTTCCGTGGAAGTATTGCCATCGCCGAAGTCCCAGGCATAATTCGCTGCGCCAAAGGGGAAGGATAAATCTTGGAACGAAACCTCCAAGCCCGACACTTGCGGGAGGAACAAGGCTTGGCAAGTGCTGGTGTAATAGGCAACCGTATCAGCCCATAACAACATGGAATAAGTGTTGGTGCAGGAGTCCTGAATATCGCTGACCGTGAGCGTGGTGAGGTAAATCCCGGGCGCTGGGAAAATGTGGGTTGGATTCTGCTCAGTGCTGGTTTCGCCATCACCAAAGTTCCAAAACCAAGTGTCCACGCCAGGGGAAGAAAAATCGAGGAAGTTGAGCGACATAAGGTCATTGGGGTTTTGTTCGAACCAGAAATAGGAATAGCAGGCAGGCAGGCCCGTGTAATCATAAACGTTTACTGGATAAGTAATCGTACTGGTACAACCCGAATCGGAGGTGATGCTCAAGGTCACTGTGTATTCGCCAAAGTCAGCGTAGCTGTGATGCGGGTTTTGTTCGGTGCTGGTCGTTCCATCGCCAAAGTCCCAAAGCCAGTTGGTAAACTCGCCAAAGCTTATGTCCTGGAAGAATATGCCCAAACTGTCCAAACCATCCTGATAGTAGTAAAACGATGCTTGGCAATAGTTGATGTCCTCGCAATTTTCATAGTCGAAATAGCCATTGCACTCCGCATAGCAAGCATTGCTAAACGTGAAGAAGGAACCATCGGGTTCTACCACGCAGACTGGCGTATAGTCGCCAGGGCAAACACAAGGACTCAAGCCAGAACCAGCCAAAATATCGAAGGTAATGACAGATTGGCAGCCATCTTCAAAAGTGACCGTCAGCGATACGAAGTAAACGCCAGCAGTCGGAAAGGAATGTATTGGGTTTTGCTCCGTGCTGGTGGTACCATCCTGAAAGTTCCAGCTCCAACTCGCCACATTGCTGCCTGTAAAGCTGAACGACTGGTCATAGAAAATAATACCAAGCGGGTCCTGCCAGTCATGGGTAAAATAATAGCTGGCCTGGCAATTGGTCTGCCCATCACCTACGATGAGGTGATACGTATGATAGGCAACACAGCCATCGCTACCTGTTACCTCCAGGCCAACGAAATAAAACCCTTCGTTCCCGTAAGTATGCACTGGGTTTTCTTCCACACTACTGCTCCCATCGCCAAAATACCAATGGTAGCTTAGGCTATCGCCATAGCTGTTATCAGTGAACTGGTAGGTAAACGCTGCCGAATCAATCAGGGTTACGCCAAAATCGGCAAAGCAATAAGTGGCCCCGTTGCAGTTTTCATAATCCGTGAACCCAAGGCAATCGGCATAGCAGCTGTTCTCCAAAGTCACTTCCAAACCTGCGGAAGTGGTTAAGCAAACGGGTGCATGGTAATTGGGGCAATCGCAGGCCGAACCCACCAATACCAGACTGTAATAGGTTTTGGTGCAGCCCGAAGCTGTGACGATGGTCAATGTTACCAAGTACCCTTCATTATTGCCAAAAGTATGGACTGGATTTGCCTCAACGCTGGTTGCGCCATCTCCAAAATCCCAAGCATAGCTTACGACTTCGCCAAAACTGAAGCTGATAAAGGAAACTGTATTCAGCGACGTTGAATCGTTGAAGTGAAAGTAAAAATAGGTATCGCAGGATGTAGGGTCAAAACAAGGTGTGACATCCTCATAACCATAACATTGCGCTTCGCAAAGGTTATTGAAACCAACTTGAGTGCTGTCCGGCAGATAAGTACAATAAGCTGCAAAATAATTCGGGCAGTTACATGCCAAAAGGTCTCCTACTAAAACCCAATAGGCTAACGTATTGGAGCAACTATCATTGCTTACGGTCAAACTAATGAACTTGTAGCCAGGTTCCAAGTAAGTATGCGTTGGATTTTGAGCTGTACTGATTGCCCCATCTCCAAAATCCCAAAGATAGTCAGGAGAAGCAGCCAAAGAATAGTCTATGAAATTGAGCGTGAGAGGGTCGGTCGGGCTATGTTCGTAAGAATACGAGGCTTGGCAGGTTGTGGCCGGGTTGCAAAGCAGGAAATTGAGGCTTGTCGAACCGGAAAACGGGATGATATTTTCGTAAAAGTAAATATCGTCCGTGCATACATTGTAGGTACTTACCAATAGCGGCGGGTTTATTCCCCCAGGAAAGTCAATTGACATGGAATAGTTGCCCAGTGAATCGGTTATTGCCGCTTGGTAATAAAGGTAATCCTGAGAATAGGCTGCCACATAATAGCTGGCGCCCGGTTGGTCGAAGACTTGCAAATTGCCTGTAATCGTAAAAGTATAGGCACTGGCTTTCTGGGCAAAGAACAGCAGCAAAAAGGCTGAAAAAACCGTTAGTAAAAACTTTTTCATGACATTTTTTTGGTGGAAACCCGAAGCCACAAGAAAATTGCGGATTTTCATTTTTTAAGAAATTAATGGACATGGGAAGCCATGTTTCAAGTGGAGTATGTGCTTAGTTAAGTGAAATGGTTGCCTAGCATTCCCATTGGCTGCCGTTTATGTGCAATGGGCGACATTTGATAAGGGTGGCGGACCCGCTACCCAAGGAATTTTTTGTAAAAATATGGCCTGAACAGCCTACAAGCTCGGCGAACTGTACCGCCGAAGTCCGCATCGGCGCTTTCCTATTTGCAAGTTTGTAACACACTTAATTTGAGGTTATTTTAAGACCTCCCTTGCCCAAAAACACCCTTTTACAGTTCATTTACATCCTTTTACAAGCAAAATACCGCATGATACTTGCACTGCCTGCATCTTTGCCGCATTGTTTCACCAATCAATTCAAAGTCATGTATAGTTTCAAATTTGCTTTATTGTTCTTGTTCTCATCCTTCCTAGCTTGCCAGCAGGTACAGGAGAATGCAATTCCATTGGCTGAAGGGCTTGCCGTTGCCGTCAAGCAGGAAACAGGGAAAGCCCCGACGGCAGCGACCAATATCGTTCTTCAATCCGCAGATGGTGGGCAAACTTGGCAGGACATCAGCGCAGGGCTGCCTTTGGATTTCAAACCTTGGGGGTTATTGGTTGGGGATAGCGAGGTTTATTTACGGGCTGAACATGAAATGTACCGCAGCAGCCCAGCTTCCACAAGCCCTGTTTGGGAAAAAGAAGCACTCGATGAAGACCCTGGCGTCGCCATTTTTCCGGGCCGGGCGGGGGTATTCACTTCCGCTACTGGTGGTCGACTTTTCCAAAAAGTGAAGGGAGCAGGTGTTTGGCTGCCAGTAGGCACCCAGTTAAAAGGCCATTCGATTTACACCATTTTTGAAAGTCCGGAGGGCAACTTGGTTATCGGCTGCGACAACGGCATTTACAAATCCACTGACCATGCAAAAACCTGGAAACAGGTATTTTATGGGGGTTGGGTGATGCGCATGGTGGAGTCCGAAGGCGTGCTACTTTGCACCAACGAAGGCGGCATTTTGCGCTCCACTGATGGTGGCGAACATTGGGAAGTAGTGCTGAGCGAAGGTGGCGTGGGCATTGCCGTAGAGGTTATCAAGGGCGGGTTTGCTGCTATTACTTTCAATACCGAATCGGAGTCGAGAAGGATGCGCACTTCCACCGACGGTGGCAAAACCTGGCAGGCGATAGATGCGGGCCTTTCGGCTTCCATGGATATTAGCTCCATTAAGCAAATGGGTGAATACTTTTTTTGCGGCCATCCAGACGGCATTTACCGCTCTGGCGACCGTGGCAAAACTTGGGAATTGATACTGCCTTCCATTCGGAAAAAGGTGTTCAATTTGTCCGTTTCGGGTGGCGTGATTTATGCGGTGCCAAGAGATGCGGGGTGTTGATAAATTGGAAAAGAATAGGGTTACTAAACTTATAGAGTTTAGTAACCCCTTTGGAAATTATTAGGCCTCCCGCAGATTTCTTAGATTCACGCAGATTTTTTTCCTTGGAAATTCTGTGTGCATCATCTGCGAAAATCTGCGTTATCTGCGGGAGAATTATTTTTGTTGCTGCTTCTTTGATAAGAGCTTGTTTGGAATTTGATCACTCTACCCCACCCCAGCACAAATATTTCATCACTAAAAAATCATCCATACCATACTTCGAGCCTTCCCGCCCGAAGCCGCTTTCTTTTATGCCGCCGAATGGCGCAACTGCCGTGGAAATCATGCCCGTGTTGATACCGACCATGCCATATTCCAACGCCTCGGCCACCCGCCAGATGCGGGCATAATCCCTTCCATAAAAATAGGATGCCAAGCCAAACGGCGTGTCGTTGGCCAAGCGGATGACCTCCTCCTCCGTCTCGAATTTCATGACCGGGGCGATGGGGCCGAAAATCTCTTCCGAGCTGATTTCCATATCGGTGGTAATCCCCGTCAGCACCGTGGGTTCGTAGAAAGAACCATTGCCAGCATTGGCTTTTGGTTGGCCGCCCGTCAGCACTTTTGCGCCTTTTGAGGTGGCATCTTTGACGAGCCGCTGCACTTTCTCCATAGCATCTTTATTGATGAGCGGGCCAATTTCAATGCCCTCGCTCATGCCGTTCCCGACGGGCAATTGGCTGGCTGCTTCGGCGAGTTTTTGGGTGAACTTTTCATAAATGCCCGCCTGTGCGTAAAGGCGGTTGGCACATACGCAGGTCTGTCCGGCATTGCGGTATTTTGAAGCGATAGCGCCTGCCACGGCAGCATCCAAATCAGCATCGTCGAAGACAATGAACGGGGCGTTGCCACCGAGTTCGAGCGACAGTTTTTTCACCGTGCCAGCGCATTGCGCCATGAGCTTTTTGCCAATTTCAGTGGAGCCGGTGAACGAGAGTTTCCGAACCAGCGGGTTGTCCGTCAGTTCCTTTCCCACCGCTGGGGCATGACTGGTGGTGATTATGTTCAAAACGCCCGGCGGGAAGCCTGCTTCCTCCGCCAATGCAGCCAGTGCGAGCGCCGAAAGCGGCGTGTCCTCGGCGGGTTTGACGACCACCGTGCAGCCTGCGGCCAATGCCGGGGCCACTTTTCGGGTTATCATCGCATTGGGGAAATTCCACGGGGTGATGGCCGCTGCCACCCCGATAGGCTGGCGGATGGTCATGATGCGCAGGCCCTTGCCGTGGCCAGGAATGACGTCACCATAGACCCGCCTCGCCTCTTCCGCAAACCACTCCACGAAGGAAGCGCCGTAGCGAATTTCGCCTTTGGCTTCCGCCAGCGGTTTACCCTGTTCGGTGGTGAGGATGGTTGCGAGGTCGTCGAGGTTTTCCATTTGCAGGGCGTACCATTTTTTCAAAATCTTGGCCCGTTCTTCGGCGGTTTTGTCCCGCCAAGCGGGGAAGGCTTTTGCGGCAGCACCAATGGCTGCGCTGGTCTCGGCAGCACCCATGTCTGGCACGTTGCCGATGTGAGAACCGTCGTAGGGATTGGTGACAGGGAAGGTTTTGCCATTATAGGAATCAACCCAATGTCCGTCAAAAAAAGCTTTGTCCCTGAGAAGGGTATTGTTCTTTAAATTCATATTTTAAAAAGGTTTATGAGGGTTGATGAGGGTTGATGGGTTTATTCTATCAACCCATCAACCCTTATCAACACAAAAAATCACTTGCGCCATTTTTGGCCATATTTCTTGCCGAGGACCGACCAAAAATCCGCCACGATTTCCCATGGTATTTGGCCTCGGCGTTTGATTTCGCTTCGCAAATTTTTCAATAGCAGCTTGGATTTTGGAGAACTTGGCTCGTCCATTGACGCTACCAATGACTCAGCGACAGTCTCTTGCCAATCCAGCATCGCCGTTTCTGGCTGGTAAGTTTCTTCCGTGGTTTCCGCTGGGACATTGACCCGACTATCTGTTTTTACTGCTGGTGCGTGCTCACTAAACTTAATCAGCCTTTCACCTTCCTGAAAATCATCAAAGGTTTGCAGCCAATCTTCATTGGGCCAATGCATTTGTACAGTGCCTTCCATTGGGTGGTAAACGGCGGTGTAAAGCGTACCGAACCCCTCCCGGAAGCGGGTATTGTAGAGCGGTGGCTGAAGAAATGCTGCTATCGCCGCAGTTTCATCCGGACAGTCCTCCGATAGCATATTTTCCAAAAAAACAGCCCGCTCAACAGTCTTGTTGAAATGGGCGTTCTCGTGCCAGTCAATGACCCCTTGGTGGTTGGTGGCCAAAGTTGCATCCGTGACAAGTGGGATTTTGTCGGGGGCCAGTTGCACGGTTTTGAACTCACCACTCCGGTCAATCACCGTAACATTGTAGGACATGTGCGAAGGTATCCGTGTCAACGTTTCGACCGCTTCCTCCACTGTGGAGCAAAACTCCAGGACATAACGCAAAATAAACGGAATGCCAAACCCGTCTCCAACCACACGTCGGCCGCCAAAGGTGAGTGAAATGGCCAGTCCATCCTCGTTCATGCCATCGAGTAAGCCTATCAGGCAATCGCTGCTACCAATCACTTTTTTCCCGTTCCATGCGGTGAGTAGTTGCGTGCCCTCGATAAGGTCGGGGTGGTAATCGTAGTTGCGGACTAGCTGTACCGTTCCCAATGACAAAACCGCCTGTGAGCATCCACTGATGTAGGCAGGTGGCTGATAACCGGTGAGGAAACGGGCAGCAACTTCGCCATTGCCCGCCAACGCACAAAGGCGTTCGTAGGTAGGCAGCATCTCCGGCATGTGGCGTTTCAATGCAGCTAGCGAAGTATTCAAATCAGGCGTGTATGCAACTCCTTTCGAAGCATACCAAGCATGGTAAGCAGCCCAATAAGTATTGAACAGTTTTTGCCATTTTGGGCCTGGCCGGGTTGGCTCTGAGATGGCATTAAACGTTAATTGCATTAATCTTTTGTTGAAAATAGTGTGGCTAGACGGGGTATTTGAATTAAACAGCTGTCACTCCCCGATGTTGCCCCTTGACCGCCGTTTCATCAAATTGAAGTTAAACGGAAGTATCTGTCAAAACCCAGCAGTGACAGCTTTTTTGAATTATCTATAAAAAGGGAACTACCGAAAAAGGTAGCACCCTACTTGTTTTACATAAACTTGAATCCCCCTGAATCGGCCAATCTTGCCTCAATTTCAAGCGGTTTCAAAGGCGGTACAGACTTATAATTTGTACGAACCGCATTGGTCCATTTTTCGGCTCGTTTGGTCAGCTTAAAGTCGTCGGTCATCAAACGGCCCCGCATCACGAGTATGCCCATATCTGCGCCTTCATACAGGTAGTCACCTTTTCGGGTAATACGAAGGAAAAACGCCTCATCATCCAGCTCCACATAACGTCGGTGGGTGTCCATACGGTCGAACAGCATAGAGCCATCGTCCTGCAATCGCCAGATGCCGGAGCGTGGTGCTTCCGTCACATATTCGATGGTGTCTGCGGTATGCTTGACCACGAGTTGGCTCCAAGTGTCGATATTGTCGGGATTCCCCCAACGGCGGTTGAGTTCATCCACGTCCAGTTCATAGTCTTGGTCCATCCATTCTAGGATATGGAAGATAAAAAGCGGGGCGTCCGCCAGTGCAAATACAGCGTGATTGGTGATGGAACTGGCGCCCGTTACCCGTGGGTTCAGCTCGCCGAGGTAAATATTGTTGTCGTCTTGGTCAATCAAAAAGTCTAGCTCGAAATAGCCTTTGTAGCCTTCTTTGCGAAGCTGGTCGCCGAACTGCTGCGTATATTTTCTTGCTTTTTCACGGATTTCTGGTGTGAATGCTTCAGGGAAAATCTCGTTGCCGCACCAGCCGCCTTTATAGGGCGTCAATTCTTTGAACCCGACCAATTCCGTCATAAGTGGTGCAGTTATGGTACCATGGCGGGTCACGCAAGCTTCAATAGCCGAGCCTCGGCAGTTGATGCGCTTCATGATTTTAACCTCTTTTTCCTTTTCTATTTCCTCTGCATATTTCTTGTATTCTGCCTCATTGGAAATAAAGAAAGTGGTGTGGCCAGAGTCGCCAAATGGGGTTTGTACCACGAGATGCTCGCCCAGTTTTTTGGATACGCTCCGCAAATGCTTGTAGTCTTTTACATTGGAAAGCACATACGGTACACATGGCACATTGGCTTTCTCGGCAATGCGGTTGGTATTTACCTTATTATCAAGAGAGTTGCGCAGCTCTGCGGACGGGAAAGTGATTTCCAGCCCCAGCTTCCTGGCCATGGCCTCTGTTTTTTCATCAAACATAAGAAAAAGCGCTTTGTCTTTTTGCCCTTTTTTCTTGTTCTTTTTGATATAGTTTATCACTTCTGGGTGTTTCAGAAGGTAATTATTGATGTCCTCAATGCTCTGGAATTCCTCATGTGGCATTTCTTCTTTTGGTGAAAAAACATTGGAGTGAAGTCCGTCAAAACACTCGATATAAGTGATGAATTTAAAACCTTTTATCCACTCATCGGCGCCCAAGAGGTTGAAATTGGTGGCACTTATGAAATATATCGGCGTATCGTTTCGGAAGAAGAATCGACGTATATCGGAAATACCTTTTAATGGTTTTATGATTGGCTTCGCAACCGCTTTTGTCACTTTCGCAGTGGGTTTGTCGGCAGTTTTTACAACTGGTTTTACGACAGCTTTTACTGCTTGCGCAATTGGCTTCGCTGGTACTTTTACTGCAGGCTTGCTTGTTTTTTCGATTGGAATCGAAGTAACGCTTTCTGCTGCTTTTACGGTTGCTTTCGCAACGGGTTTTTGTAGGCCATTTTGGGGTTTTTCTAATGATTTAGTCGTACTCATTTATTAAAAAGTTTATGGATGAATTATTGATTGATTTTTAGTTTGGATTTAAAGGAGTTTATGAAAAGCAATTAATTTTTAGTTGACCCAGCCAAGGCTTTAGTCGCCACGACTTTTAGCACCGTATGCTTTTCAATACCATTTCCATTTTCACTGGTAGTTTCTCGTTTGAATAAAGCATTTTCGGTGAAAATTTTCAAGCCCAATTCGGGTCGGAAGCCGTGTATTTCTTTTACGTCCAAAGCCAGCATAAATTGTATGATTTCCTCGCTGACCACCTGCCCTGGCACCAGCACCGGAAAGCCCGGTGGGTAAGGTATCACAAAAGACGAAGATACTAAATTTCGCCCGTCCTGCATAGTTTTTAAGCAATTATCTAGCGGAATATATTCGCACTCCGTTTCGTGGTAAGACATGAAATATGCCTCCCGGATATTTCCACCGGGCACACCGGGGGAAGCCTGAAAGGAATGGTGGAAATGGCTGAAATCAGGCAGTGGCGGAAACTCTTTCATTAGTGAATGGATGCGCTTCTGGGCAATTTCCATCTCCTTGCTGTTCAATGACCGAAACTCCTCGTCCAATTGCTTGGCGATTAACAGCAGGGCGTTCATCAAATAGGCCACCGAGCTGCGGGTTGTGCCGATGTTGGTCATCAGCAGCACGGTGTTGCGGGAGGTTTTGTTAACTTGGAGGTTAAATTGGTCCATCAAATACTCGTTCTTGAAGGTATCCCCGTCAATGCCCGCCTTGCCCACTGTTAAGGTGATTTTGGTGGGGTCGAGCACAAATTCGTCCTTGGCCCAAGCCTCGTCCATCCGTGTCCAGCCGTCTTTTGGACTATAATATTCGCTGATGCCCGTGGGACGATGCTCGGCTGGAATAAGGTCTTTGATGGTGAGCACTTCGAAATATTTGTTCAACTGCGGGTGGTCGTTGATTTTTGCCCGCATGACCATCGCCATTTCGATGCTTTTTTCCACCAGTTCATAGCCCTCAAATTGCATCTGCCGCCTGCCCGCATCGAGGGAGGCCAATATTTGGTAATTGGGCGAAGTGGAAGTGTGCGTCATGTAAGCTTCGTGGAAGGCATCAGTCGTTTTCCGCTGAAAATCCTCGTCCCAAATATGAATCATGGAACCCTGGCGGAAACTCGAAAGCGTTTTGTGCGTGCTTTGGGTAGAATAAACCCTGATTTTCACTTTTTCGGGGTCTGGTAAAGTGGGTATTTCGCCTTTGGGCACGCTTTTTATATACTGTGCATATTGCTTCGCATATTCCTCGCTGTGGTATTTGCCATATAGTTTTTTGGCGACAAACATGCCCGTCCGCTGCTTATAGGTATAAGTAAAACCTGCAAAGGCAAACCATGCTTCGTCCCAAAGAAATATCATGTCCGGTTTAATAGCCAATATTTCTTCCATCACGCTTTCGACATTGTAAACAAGGCCATCGAAGGTACAATTGGTGAGCAACAGCATCTTCACTTTGTCCAATTTTCCAGCAGTTTTTAAGGTCAGCAATTTCTCTTTAATCACCTTCAGCGGCACGGCACCATACATGGAATATTCCTCAATGGGATATGAGTCGAGATATACCGGCAAAGCTCCAGCCAGTACCAATCCATAATGGTGCGACTTGTGGCAGTCCCGGTCAATGAGCACCACATCCCCTGGTTCTACGAGCGCTTGTTGCACGATTTTATTGGCGGTAGAAGTGCCATTTGTAACAAAAAAAGTATGCTCCGAGCCATAAGCTTTCGCTGCCATTTCCTGAGCTTTTTTCAACGGCCCGGTCGGTTGGAGCAATGAATCGAGGCCGCCCGTGGTGGAGGAAGTCTCGGCAAGGAACATGTTCCGGCCATAGAAATTGCCAAAATCCTTTATCCAGTTGGATTTAAAAACCGAGTTGCCACGGGAAATGGGCATGGCATGGAAAACGCCTGTCGGCTTTTTACTATAATCAACCAAGGCGGAGAAAAACGGCGTTTTATACCGCTCCCGAATACCGCCAAGAATGCTGAGGTGCAGCTCTTGCACGTCTTCTTTTCTGTAGAATATACGGTCGAAGTTATTGAGTGTCGAGTCCTTCAATTGTGTCAGACCCGTGTCGGTGATGTAATAGATGTTTAATTCGGGGCGGAACTGCCGGATATACTGCCCGAGGAGTGGGCCAAGGTCAGATTCAGGCTGCTGGGAGAGGTCAATTTTTAAGATGTTTTCAATAAATGGCTCAATATTCGGAGTGATATGCTTCGATTCGAAAGTCGGGCCGTAGCGAACCACCACCGATTGTATATTGTGGTTGAAAAGTAGTGCAATCATGGCGTCCTGAAAGGAAGGCTGAACATTCATCCGATACACAAACCGTTCGTTTTTATCCTGAATTTCATGTAATCTACTCCGCATTTCCACTTCTTCTGCATCTGAAAGGTCATCCACAAAAAGCACCTCAAAATAATTCTTGTCGGAGGTGTTGCCCGGCTTTTTCGCTTCGTTTTTCTTGGTTGTTTTCACCAAGTCTTCAACACTTCCGGTTATAGCGCCATTGCGGTACGCATCGCTCACCAAAAGCTGGACAACGTCATTCGTTTTTCTTGAAAGTGAGACGAATTCGACCTGTTTGCAGGTTTCTTTCAAGGACTTCAAATATGCAAGCCCGGGAAAAGCAAAATACCGTTCAATACTGGACAATTGCCGAAGTGACTCTTCCACCAAATCCAAACGCTTTTTCCGGTCTGTCGAACCGACATCGGACGTTGCTAGTTTGCCAGTTTGGGTTTTCAATATGTTCCAATTGTCAATCCGTAGTTGACCAATATTGATATGCAGGGAAGAGGTTGGTTTTATTTTAGACATGAATTTTATTGTTGAATTGTTAGATTGTTTTATTGTTATTTAGACATATTGCTGAACTTAAAAATCATTGGCAATAAAACAAAATAGCAACCCAACAATTCAATGATTCAACAAAAACGGCCCGCTATAATGGCCTTTTCGACTTTTCCAATGCGCCCAATGCGTCGAGATAGTCATGCCTTTTACCCCGGTCATATATATCGAAGTGCATCGGGTTGTCTCGGAAGCTTTTCAGGGGTTGCCCCAAGCCGAGTATGCCCCTTTCACGGCGGGCACGCACCAGTTCGAGGTCAATTTCAACGGGCATCATTTGGGGTGCTTCACCAGCTTCGCAAATCACTCGACCATCAGGGTCGCAGAAGAGAGAACGACCGATACCACCTGCATCCAAACCGTTCACGTCAATCACAAAGCATTGGTTGATGGCGGCCGTTGATTTCACGATGGAATGTTCAATGTCCCTATCCAAAGTGCCCGTCAGTGTTGGGTGGATGATGACTTCGACGCCCTTAACAGCCATGGTGCGAGAGGTTTCCGGGAACCACATATCGTAGCAGATGCTCATCCCGAATCGCCCAATATTTGGCACATCCCATATCAGGAACTTATCGCCACCTGTCACGCCTTCTTCATAAGGGTAAAATGGGAACATTTTGGAATATCGCCCCACGATTTCACCTTCTGGGTTAATCACCCTGGCAGTGTTATAAACCTTGCCTTCCAGCACTTGAAACATGGAACCGGGTATCAGCCATATCCCATATTTTTTTGCCAAGGCTTGAAAATCCGCTTCATATTGATTCGGTAAGGCCATGGCATTTTTTTTCAGCGGCCCAAAGGCACATAATTCGCTGAACACGACCATCTGTACCCATGGGAATACACTCATCAGCACATCCAATTTGATTTTCATCAATGGTATATTGCTGTGGATGGCGGAAACTGGCATTTGGATGCCTGCAATTGAAAATGGCTTCATAAATTAATTGAAAATTGAGAATTAATAATTGAGAATTAAAGTGCTCGCAAGCATTTTCAGTTCTCCATTTTCCATACTCAATTAGTGAATAGCTCGTTGGATTTCTGCTTCTAATATATCCAGCCCCTTATGGAGCTGTTGATCGGTGATGACCAAGGGTGAAAGCACCCGTATAATGTTTTTATTGGTACCGGCATTGATGATGATTAAGCCGTTTCGCTCACAGCCTGTCATTACTTGGTGGCAAAGTTCAGCGTCCGGTTGCAGTGGGTCGTTGTTTTTCACAAACTCCATGGCCATCATAGCGCCCAGGCCCCGCACATCGCCAATGGCTGGATACCTCGATTTCATCAGTTCGAAACGCTTGCGAACGATGTTGCCGACCTCTGTGCCACGGGCATTCAGGTCGTTTTCCTGCATAAATTTAATAGTGGCCAATGCTGCGGCAGAACAAACCGGATTTCCGATATAAGTACCACCGATGGTGCTTGGCCCTGCGGCATCCATGATTTTAGCACGACCCATCACAGCCGCTATCGGCATACCGGAGCCCATTGATTTTGCCCAGGTGGAAATATCCGGCAGCACCCCGAAATGCTCATAAGCACCCCAAGCGCCCGTGCGGCAAAAACCACTCTGCACCTCGTCGAAAATCAACATGATGCCATGCTCGTCGCAGAGTTTACGCAAGCCCTGCACATATTTTTTTGGTGCGACGTTGAAGCCACCCTCGCCTTGCACCAATTCGATGATGATAGCGGCGAGATTCTCAGGAGCAACCGTGCTTTTGAAGAACTCGTGGAGCCGATGCAGCTCTTGCGAAGCAAAAGTTTCCTCGTTCGCTCCCGTTCCGTAATGGTAGAAATTGGGGAATGCGATGCGGTAAACTTCCGGGGCAAACGGCCCGCAACCCATCTTGTAGGCTACTTTCGAAGTAAGCGTCATGGCCATCATGGTGCGACCGTGAAAGGCTTCGCTATAACAAAGTATCCCGTCACGCCCAGTTGCTTGCCGGGCTATTTTGATGGCATTTTCCACGGCTTCTGCGCCAGTGGTGGACAACATAACCTTGGTATGATCGCCGTGGGGGAGTATCTCGACAAGCTTCTCGCACAAGGCGAGGTAGGCATCGTAGGTGGTCACGTTAAAACTGGTATGTATGAATTTTTGCGCTTGCGCAATAATGGCCTCCACCACTGATTCGGGGCAATGCCCAGCGTTCACAACGCCGATGCCACCTGCGAAATCTATCATTTCCCGCCCATCGGCATCAATGACGATGGCACCTTTGGCCGATTGTGCGGTGGCGGTGTTGAACAGGCCGACGCCATTGGCGACCACGGCTTTGCGCCTTTCGAGGAGTTCTTCACTTTTTGTCTTGGTTGCTATCATATTTCTGAAATGAGTTTGATTGTTTGAAAATTACAGCCTGTTTGCCGAAGGCAAAGCAGCCAGAAACACGCTTAAGTTGGCAAATTCCAGAATCCGTAATATTGGTAGGTAAAAACCTTAGAAGGATGAGAAAAAGCCCTTTATTTAAAAGGACGGATGCCGATGTGGTAAAGATAGGCAAAATAATTGGGAAAATTGGCACAGTTGGGGAAAATTTTATTTTGAAAAATTTTTTATTTTTAAAAAAAGACAAATAATCAAATTAAAAACCATAGATTTGGCGATTCAAAAACATTTAACCCCTTTTTGACAGCTTTCTTAGAGAAATGGCGACGCCCTAATTTGTCGCTTTTGTGTTTCTCCATTCCTTTTGTGACCATTCCTTTTGTGACCATTCCCAGTTAGTCAGGTCTTGTGATTAAGTTTAGCAACTTACCACCACTCAATTGGCATATTCCGTTTAATCAGGTATGCAATTGATTAGGTAATGCGGCAAAATCCATTCAGAAAAAATATGAATAAACTCGACAGTACAGGTTGACACCCGTAGCTGATAGGGAGAGGTTTGACAGCCTCTTAAGCTTTCACCAAAATTTGACACTAAATCAAAAACAGCATATTATGAAATCAAAAATTCTTCTTTTTTCTCTGGCCTTTATGGCAACAACTCTTGGCCGTATAGCTGCCCAGGTTGGCGGCATCAGCTATACCCTTGCGCCGGTCATCCAATATACTTGGTGGGACGACAAGGCTGGCCTCAACGACGGCCTGCTGTATGGCGGGAAACTGGGCCTCGGCTTCGGCGAAAACCTCGAACTGCGGGGCAGTTTCATGAAATCCTTCGACCTGAAAACCAGCTTCAAGGATTACGGCATTCCCAATTTCGCAGACTCGCTTTACACCGCCCGTGACGTGGAAATGACCCGCTGGGGCGGCGAACTGAAAGCCAACCTGAGCTGGGGCGCACTGCTGCCGTTCCTTACCCTTGGCACGGGCGTACAGTCGATTAAACTGGACAGTTTTGACGCAAACAAGAACATTTACGCCAGTTTTGGGGCGGGCATAAAACTCAGCCTTGGCGACCGCTCCACGGTCACCCTCGAAGGCCGGAACACGGTGTACAACCTCAACGCTGGCCGACGCCTTTTGACGCAGACCGACAAAGAAACGCTGGGCGTGACGGACGATAATTTCACCTCAAAACGCCTCAGCAACTGGTCGCTGGGCGCATCGCTCCAGTTTTACCTCGGTGGCCGACGACCTGGGCAAATGTCGGAACTCGACAAGGCTTATTACAAGTCTTTCTCCTCCGGGATGTCGGGGCTGCGCATCCCCATCGAGCCGACCTTGGCCAAGGTGAACTTCCACAACTCACTGCCTTACCGTGACACCTGGATGGGCGGCGGCTATGCTGGCTTCGACTTCGGGCCTTATGTGGGCGTTCGTGCCTTCTACTTCAAGGCCATGGAGAAGAACGAAATCAACCTCAACTTTGAAGACCTCGCCATGTACGGTGGTGAACTTCGGCTGCGCACGAACCTATCAAAAGGGCTTACACCTGTGTTGACACTGGGCGGCGGCTACCTAGACATCGGCAACAAATATGTACCGCAGGACACCGTGCAAGCCGAAAGCCAAGCGTTTGCATCGGGTGGTGTGAGCGTGAACCTGCCAATTTCTACTTCGTTCATCCTGTTCGGTGGTGCAAGGGCCATTCTCACCGCCAACTCCGACCCGGAAGACTTGGCAAGCACCGACCAGATACAGACCAGTTGGATGTACAACATGGGCGTCAAGCTTTCCTTCGGTAAAAAGGCCGAAGCGCCGGAAGCCGTTTTCAAATCGGAAATGGAATCTGCCCTGACGGAGCAACAGATGGCGAACGAAGCTGACAAGCTGAAAATACAGCAAGATGCGGAGCAACTCAAAACACAATACGAGACGAAAATCGTGGACTATGAAAAACAACTGAACGATGCCTACGCCAAGCAGGATGTGGAAAAAGCGGCTTCGTTGCTCCGTGAAAAAGAGAAGGCTGAACTAGTGGTGCAGGAGTTGGATGCCCGTGAGCAGGAGAGCATTGCGAAGGAAAAAGCCAAGGCCAATGCGCAGGATATGCAGCAGCAAAACGCCGTCTTCGCCGCATCCGGTAGCCGCATCAGCATGACACCTGGGGAGTTTGAAAACATCATCGAGGAGATTTTGGAGAACATGGGGGACAAAGGCCAGCGCATCGCTCCGGCGGTTGAGCAGGGCAACCTCCAGTCTGCCCTCCAGATGCAGGACATGGGGCAGCGCCTCAATGAAATCGAGAAGTTGCTCGTCCGCATGGAGGAGCGACAGTCGGCCAACCTAACGACGGGTCAGGTGGAACGCCAAATGTCAGACACGCTGTTGCGCCGTGACATGACGGAATTTTCTGCCCGCCTGCTCATGGAAATGCAGAAGCTGAACGAAAAAGTGGATAAAAATACTGAAAACAACAAGTCAGGAACAACCAGCCAACCGTCCACTACTGTAAATATTGGTGCTGGTGAAGAAATCCCTCCCGTAGTGCTGTACCCTTCCGTAACGGAAGGCAACGTGCTGGGCGTGAAGACTGGCGGTAATTATATCGTGACTGACAGCAGTGTTTTCTCGGTACTGGTATATGAGGGGATGTCTGGTTTTGCGGGCTTCAATTTCGGCGGCCAAACAACTTTGAACGTTGGCCTCCGCTGGCACTATGGCATTGGCAAGAGTAAATTCGAGTTCATGCCGGAGACCTTTTTTGGTTTCGGTTCGCCTGCTTCTTTTGGTATCACAGGCAATTTTGTGCTGCCCGTTGTTATCAAAAAACTCGGCCCAGTGACACCGTACCTCGGTGCTGGTGCAGGTTTCATGCAAATCGCCAAGGACGGCGACGACAAGCTAAGGCTGAACTATAATTTCATTTTCGGCACCTACCTCAACGTTGGCAAGGGCAGGTTTTACGTGGACTTGACGGCCCGCAACCTGTTCAAGTACAACCAATTGATAGCTGGGTATAGGTTTCCGTTTTAATTACTAGAGATACCTGCTGGTACACTTGGCGTACCAGCAGGTTTTTCGTATCATGTGGTTTTCCCGATGACAATCTTGTCAGCAATGTTCTTGGAAGCTATGCTTTTCCTCACATTCATTGCATAAATCGAATGGTTCTCCATCAATTTATCATTCACCTTAAATCATTACAATATGGATATTTTAAACAACTTAATTTCAACGCTAACCACTCGGATTGGCAATCTTTTGCCAGGCATATTGGGAGCAATTCTCGTGCTTATACTTGGCCTATTATTGGCATCTGGGGTAAAGCGGCTCGTGCTTTTCCTTTTCAAGAAAACGCAATTTGACGAGAAAATCAGCGCAAAATTCAAGTCAAGTTTCAAGCTTGACAAATTTATTGCGATGCTTGCATATTTCCTCGTGATAGTCTATGTACTGCTGATGGTTTTGGACATGATGGGCGTAAAGGACGTGCTTGCCCCGCTGCAAAATATGATGAGCGAATTTCTCGGAGTAATTCCTAACATCGTGGCGGCCATCCTCATTGGGTTTGTTGGTTACGTGATTGCCACGATTGCCAGCGAAGCCACCGGGTTCCTCGCCTCTACCCTGCAAGGCATTTCGGCAAAGGCTGGGCTGAAAGGTGCGCTCAGCCTTGAAAAAATCGTGAAGCAACTGGTATTCATCTTTGTTTTCATCCCCATCTTAATTGCTGCGATTGATGCCCTGCATTTAAGTGTGATTTCCGACCCTGCCACCCAGATGTTTGCCGACTTCCTGGCCATCGTACCTCAGGTACTTTCGGCAGCGGTCATCATCGCTGTATTCTATCTCGGTGGGCGGTATGTCATCGCACTATTAACGGAATTGCTGCACAGCATCGGCACCGACAAGCTTTCCGATTCATTGGGCATCGCCAAATTCGTGGACAAGGATACCCGCCTGTCAAAAGTCATTGGCAACATTGCGTTCTTCTTCCTCATGTTCGGCGGTATCATCGCAGCGGTGGACAAACTCCTGCTTCCGCAATTCTCCGAAATCTTGAACAATACCTTTGAAATAGCGGCCAAAGTTTTCTTTGGTATCGTTATCCTATTCATCGGCAATTACTTGGCAAATCTCGCAAAGAAAGCCATCATCCAGTCGGAAGACAACGAATGGCTCGGCTCCATGGCCAAATTCGCCATCCTGTTCATCTTCCTGGCGCTTGGTCTGAGTACCATGGGCATTGGGCAGGACATCGTAAACATCGTCTTTGGCATTACTGTGGGCGCCTTGGGTGTTGCTTTTGCGCTTTCATTCGGCCTAGGCGGCAGGGAAGCCGCCGGCAAGTATGCAGAACACTTTCTTGAGAAATTTCATAAAAAGGACAGTTAATGGTTGGTGAATAAACCAGCAAGATAAATGTCAATAAAAGCTGTGGAGGTAGGGTCTTCCACAGCTTTTTTTAAATGAAAAACGTTTCAGAAATACCATAAACAATTACGGAAGATGAGCGGCAAGGAGGATAGCAACCATGTCCAGCAACTTATTTCATATGATTTGGGACGCAAATCCCAAACAAGCTCTTAATAATATTGAAAAATATATCGCCGATAGGTGACCAATCCAATCCAATCTTGTCCTGTGTAAAATCACAGCTTATGAATCAAGCCGTCAAACCTATTCAATGATGGAATTTTTGGGGGCGAGCTGAAAACTATTCCAAGTGAAGCCAAGCCAAGGAACGTGTGCGAAATAACATGCCATTTTGGGCGGCGTCTTTTTGACGCTGACTTCGTTGACGAAACAGTTGCGTAGCTAGGCTATGCGCCTGTTCCGCCGCCTTGTCATCGCCAAGAATACACTCGCCGAAAACGGCACCTTATTTCACCCACGTTCCCAATAAATTTCACGAAACCACTTGCTTTCTCGTTTTTTTTGCAATATTGGCGCTTTAAACTTCCTATGGTTTTTTTGCAAAGCACCACTACTGAATTTGAGCCGCTCGACGACCAGAACCTCGTCGCCGCCATCCTCACCGAGGACAACCGGGAACGGCAGCGCCTGATGCAGGAGGTGCTCTACGACCGCTACGCCGACAAGGTTTTTTACAAATGCCTCAGCATCGTCAAAGACCACGAAACAGCCAAAGACCTAGCGCACGACATCCTGGTGAAGATGTTCCTAAAACTGAAAGATTTCAAAGGTACTTCGCCCTTCTACGGCTGGTTGTTTGCCATCGCCTACAACCATTGCATCAACTTTGTAAACAAGCAGCAACGACTGCGCACCGAAGATTTTGACACGCACGGCTACGATATTGCCGAAGATGAAATCGAAAAGGAAAACCTCGAACTGAAGGAACTTCGGCTGGAAAAACTCGAAGAACTCCTCGGTGAACTGACTGAAAGCGAACGCCTCATACTCCTGTTGCGCTACCAAGATGACTTGGCCGTGAAGGACATCGCCGAGGCACTCGACATTGGCGAAAGCGCCGTCAAAATGCGGCTGAAACGCAGCCGGGACCGACTAGCCGAACTTTTTAAAATGAACTCTGCCCATGAAAAATGACGATAGCATACCCAACGAGCAGGGCAAGGAACTCCGCAACCATTTGAAGGATGAGTTTCAAAAAATGCAGCCCAAGGAAGCTGCCCCAGCGGTGCTCAAAAAGCAAGTGTTCGACACACTTGACACCATACGGCTCATGGCCGATATGGCCGACTTGTTTACCGTTAAATTCACGAAAACAGAGTCGCAAATGATGGATTTGCTGGGGGATGAACAGTCGGACAATCCGACCGAACAGCCTGATGATGAAGACGCAACTGATAAAAAATAATTACTTTCAAAATAGGTGATTCGAATATGAAGGGCTTTCTTATAAAACGCTATGCGCTTGTTTAGTGCCCCATCGGGGCGAAATGTCGGTAATGATTTGATTAAGAACGGGTCTCCGTGCCGTAGGTACGGCACACTGGTGGCAATATCCCGTACCTACGGCACGGGAGGCACTGCTTTTGGCAACAACTACCAACATTTCGCCCCGATGGGGCGCTAAAAGTGCTTGGACAATTTTTATAGGAAAGCCCTGTTCGAATATGTGACCGATTCAAAAACCGATTGTCTTGTTCTTGAAACCTGAGAAACTGTTTTAAAACCCCTCAACGGCCAGGAAACAACCATTTATCAAAAAAATTAAATCTAATAGCATGAAAAAGCATATCATATTAATCAGTTTTTTGGCCTTCGCTACCATCTCCTATTCACAGGAAGAACTGACTGCCAAAGGTGGCGCACCCATCGCCGCTGCTGCCAGGGTGGAGGTGCAGGAAGTACACCAGACCATGAGCAAAGGGCAGCAAAACAGCTTCATTATGCAGCTACCCAGCGAATCCAAGAAAACGGCGATTTCCGTTTGGAAAGACCTTATGAAGGAGTACAAGGGCAAAGCCAAAAAGAAATCGGGTGAATACGTTTCCGAAACGGAGAAAATGACGCCGCTTGGTGCCTTGGTCACTGTTTACGCCAAATTCGACAAGCAGGAAGTTTCGGTCTGGTTCGAGCGGGATGGCAACTTCATTTCCACCCAAAACGACCCCGGCAGCTATGCCTTCATCGAAGAGCTGTTCAACGACTACAAATACAACCTGCGCAAAGAACTGGCCACGCAGCATGTGGATGACCAGGAAAAGCAATTGAAATCGCTGGAGAAAGACCTCTCCAAACTGGAAAAAGAGAACCAACGCCTGCACGATACCATTGAAAAGGCCAAAAAAGCCATTACAGATGCAGAGCAGGGGATTGAAGTTAACCTGAAAAATCAGGGTGCCAAGCAAGTCGAAATCGAAGCTCAAAAGACCGCCGTGGAGTCCGCCAAGGAAGCACACCGGACTATTGAGAAATACAATAAGTCGAAACAGTAAAAATACTTATCAAAACCCTTATGATTACTGCCGGAAATGCTTAGATTAGCATCTCTGGCAGCTTTGTTTTACAAGGTACAAAACGAAATAACGATGAACGAAATAACCACCTGGTCAGAAGTCTTTTTCCACAGTTTCCAGTCGTTTGGGCAAAAACTGTTGGGTGCCATTCCGGGCATCCTCGGTGCCATCCTCATCCTTTTGCTGGGTTGGCTGTTCGCCAAATTCGTCGCAAAAGGCGTGACGCAACTGCTGAAGCTCATCAAATTCGACAAGCTCGCCGACAAGATAAAGGCCACCGATTTTTTGAAAAAAGCCAATGTGGAACGCTCGCCGAGCGAGGTCATCGGCGTGTTCGTTTATTGGACTTTGCTGCTGCTGGTCATCATCTCCGCCTCCGATGCGCTGGGCTGGACGGCAGTCTCGGCAGAAGTCTCCAAGCTCTTGAGCCTGTTGCCCAACGTGCTGGTCGGCATCGTTTTCTTCATCGTCGGGTATTATATCGCTAGTTTCGTTAGGGATGTGATACGGGGCGCTGCCAGTTCCATGAACATCGGCGCTGGCAGGCTCATCGGCAGCCTTGTCTTCTATCTGATGCTCATCCTCATTACCCTCACGGCGCTTACGCAAGCGGGCGTTGATACGAGCATCATCACTGGAAACCTCATGCTGATTTTGGGCGCCATCCTCGCCGCCGCCGCCATTTCCTACGGCTTTGCCTCCAGGGATGTATTGTCAAATATTCTCGCTGGGTTCTTCAGCCGCCGCACCTTTAATATTGGACAAACCATTGAAATAGAAGGCGTTCGGGGTGAAATTGTCAGCATCAGCAATATCTCCATCATCCTACAAACCGGGGAAAACGAACAGGTGGTAGTGCCGACGCACCAGTTGATTACCAATCGGGTGAAGATAATCGGATAGGCAGGATAAAGCCAATCAGGAGGAAACTTGAGGTCAAGTTTCCTCCTGATTTTTTCTCAAAAAAAATGATTTCCATATTTTATTAGCTACCATTGCAATTGATGGGAATAATTAAGAACTCAAGTTAACGTGAGTTCGGAAATTTTCAAGCCGCAGAGCGGCAGTCAATTAATCTCCGAACTCACGTTCAAGTTTGAAATTACCTCCTAACTTTTGCCAAAATTGATCGAAAACCTAAAATACATGCAGACCTTTCAGGACATAAAAAAATTTGGCACAGCCCCCGTATTCTTCACCGCTATTTCCACCATATTAGGAGCGGTCATGTTCCTTCGCTTCGGCTTTTCGGTCGGGAATGTGGGAATGCTTGGCACACTCGCCATCATCCTCATCGGACACCTCGTCACCATTCCCACGGCGATGGCCATCGCCGAGATTGCCACGAACCAAAAAGTGGAGGGCGGCGGCGAATATTATATCATTAGCCGCTCCTTCGGGCTGGTCATCGGTAGTACCATTGGCATTGCCTTGTACCTCTCGCAGGCCATCAGCGTGGCATTTTATATCATTGCTTTCACGGAAGCCTTCGGCTCATTAATCACCTGGTTGAATGCAAGTTTCAACTTGCCACCGTGGCTGGTTTGGCTGCTGGCGCAAAAACAGACGATTGGCATACCTGCCCTCATTGGCCTGACCTATATCATGCTCACCAAAGGCGCCGATTTAGGTGTCAAAATGCTTTACGGCGTGGTGGCTATACTCGGTATTTCACTCCTTGCTTTTTTCATCGGCACGACTGAATACTCACAGACCCACGACTTGAACCTCTTGTCCACCGTAGCCGACATACCCCAAGCCGTCAATGACATCGTGACCACTAAAGACCTCACAACTACTGGATTTCAGGACAGTATGGCACAGCTCAACCCCGCCCCCAATGTAACACGCGTACCGCAGGATGAGCCGATGTCGCCGCTTATCCCCATTGGCTTTTTCACTGTTTTTGCCATTATTTTCCCAGCATTTACTGGTATGACAGCGGGCGTTGGCCTGTCTGGCGACCTACGAGACCCCGGCAAATCTTTACCGATGGGCACCATGGCAGGTACGCTTGCAGGCATGGTGATTTATGTTTTCATTGCTTACAAATTGGCCGTATCGGCCAGCCCGCAAGACCTCGCCGACACCTCTAAACTCATCATGGCGGACATTGCCTGGCAGGGTTGGTGGCTTATTCCGCTTGGTTTGGCGGCAGCCACTATTTCCTCGGCACTGGGGTCAATTATGGTAGCGCCCCGCACCTTGCAGGCCATCGCCCGTGACCAGATTTTCCCGACTCCAGCTGTCAACAACTGGCTGTCAAAAGGCAAGGGAAAGTCTGACGAGCCTTTCAATGCTACGGTACTGACGGTTGTCCTTGCTGGGGCATTCATCCTAGCTGGTGCGCTGGACATGGTGGCGCAGGTCATCTCCATGTTCTTCATGGTGACTTATGGTTCGCTCTGTCTGATTTCGTTCCTCAGTCATTTCGCCGCCGACCCCTCGTACCGCCCACGGTTCAAGTCCCGCTGGTACATTTCGCTTTTCGGAGCAGTGGCTTGTTTCGGGCTGATGTTTTTCATGAACCCCGGCTATGCCACCACTGCCATACTTGGCATGGTGGGACTTTACTTCGTAATTGCAACTTTCAACCGAGACAAACAGAGCATTGCGCTTATTTTTCAGGGCGTAATTTTCCAGTTCAGCCGGCAGTTGCAGGTGTTTTTGCAAAAAGCAGACAAGGAGCAGGCGAAGAGCTGGCGGCCATCCGCTGTGGCTTTTTCCGAGCGCAGTTTCGATAGGCTGGGTACCTTCCACTTGCTGAGTTGGATAGCCGCCAAATATGGGTTCGGCACTTATATCCACCGTATCAATGGCTACCTCTCCAAGCAAAGCGGCCTGGAGGCAAAAGCCTGCAAGGAGCGGCTCATTCGTATGGCGGAGACCACGAATAGCAATATATATGTGGATACCATCGTGACGCCGTCGTTCACTTCTGGCATCGCCAACTTGGTACAAATGCCTGGTATTGCTGGCACGGAGAACAACCTCCTCATTTTTGAATTTGCGAAAAAAAATCCCGAGGAACTGGCCGAAATTGTTGAAAATTTCAAGCTTATACGGGCATTGGACTTCGACGTGCTTATACTGGGCGGCTCGGAGCGAGGCTTTGGTTTGAAAAAGCAAATCCATATCTGGATTACATCTGCCGACTACGAAAACGCCAACTTGATGATACTGCTGGCTTACATCATCATGGGCCACAAGGATTGGCGCTCCGCAGAAATCAAGATTTTCGCAATTTATCCTGAGGATAGCATTAAAGAAGAACAAGAGCGATTGTTAATGCTCATTTCCGCTGGGCAGTTGCCCATTTCACCGAACAATATCGAGTTCATTACCCGCAAGCCGGACATCCGCAACCGGGCGGTTATTTCCCAAAAGTCAAAGGATGCCGACCTGACCATTATTGGGTTCCGGGAAGAAGCACTGACACACAACGGGAAGGATGTTTTTTGCGGTTTGGATGAAATTGGGAATGTACTTTACGTGAGTGCTGGGCGGGAAAAGGAGATAAAGTAGTGGAAACAAATTTATTGCAATTTAAAATCCGGCTTTTATTCCACCTTCTACTCCAATGAAGAAACAAGAAAAATGCTTCCAATAAAGAAAGTGCATCCAACGATAAAATCTGAACTGCACCCTCGAAACAAACATCGGGAGCGCTATGATTTTAAATTATTGATAGAAAGTTTTCCGGCATTGGCATCGTATGTGAAAGTGAACGATTACGACGATGAATCCATTGATTTTTTCAACCCAACTGCGGTTAAAACGCTCAATACAGCACTATTAAAGCATTATTATCAAATCGAAAACTGGAATATTCCGCCAAATTATTTATGCCCGCCCATTCCCGGCAGGGCGGATTATATCCACCATATTGCGGATTTATTGGCAAAATATAATCGTGGCAATATCCCCACGGAGCCTCAAATAAGGTGCTTGGATATTGGCGTCGGCGCCAATTGCATCTATCCCATCATTGGAAAAAGGGAATATGGCTGGACATTTGTGGGTTCGGATATTGATGCGGTGGCGGTTAAATCTGCCATTAAAATCATTGAACTAAACCCCGCATTGCAAGGCAATATTGAAATAAGGTTGCAGCCAAATCCGAAGGATATATTTCATGGAATCATTAAAAAGGGCGAACGCTTTGAATTGTCCATTTGCAACCCGCCTTTTCATGCGTCATTGGCGGAGGCACAGGCGGGTACAAGTCGAAAACTCAAGAACCTAAAAGCAAAAAAAGCAACGAAACCCGTCCTGAATTTTGGCGGGCAAAACAATGAATTATGGTGCGAAGGTGGGGAGGCAGGTTTCTTACAGGAAATGGTGCGCCAAAGCAGGGAATTCGCCGATTCCGTGCGTTGGTTTTCCAGTTTGATTTCCAAAGCATCCAATCTTAAAGGCGTTTATGCAGCCCTCAAGACCGTCGGTGCAACCAAAGTGGAAACGCTTCCCATGGGGCAAGGCAATAAGCAGAGCCGCATTGTTGCTTGGTCGTTTTTATAGAATAGGCACAACCTGAGCCTTCAAATCAGCAAGTATATCTCACTGTCCAATAATCCGCCCATCCTCCATTTCAATAATCCGGTGCGTATTTTCCGCAAAAGTTTGGTCGTGCGTCACGATGAGCAATGTCTGGTTGAATTCCTCGCAAAGTCGCTTGAATATATCGAAGACGATATCACCATTTTTTTTGTCGAGGTTGCCCGTCGGCTCATCGCCCATGATGATGATGGGGTCGTTAATAAGGGCACGGGCGATGGCCACTCGCTGTTTTTCACCGCCGGAGAGCCGGTACGCCATTTGGGGGGCCAATGCTTCAATACCCAGCATTTTCAGGCGCTCCATGGCATTGTGCTGTATTTCTTCTTCGGAAAGTTTTCGGAGTTTCAGGCCCGGGAGCATTACGTTTTTTAGCACGGAAAACTCGTTCAGCAAGTAGTGAAACTGAAACACGAAACCGATTTTCTCATTGCGGATTTGGGCCAACTCTGGCTCGGTCTTTCCCCGCATCAAATCCCCATCAATCCGCAAATCGCCCTCATAATCGGTGTCCATCGTCGAGAGGATGTACAACAGCGTGGACTTGCCGCAGCCCGACTTGCCTGTCACAGCCACAAACTCGCCTTGTTTCACCGAAATATTAATATCCTTCAAAACCTGTACCCTCACCGGGTCGTTGAAGTATTTGTTGAGATGCTCGGATTGTAATACTGTTTTTTGCATGGAAAGTATTATTGGGTTATTGGGTTATTGGGTTATTGGGTTATTGGGTTATTGGGTTATTTTATAGACTATACCTCAATAACATAATACTGAATTCATTTCCCCCGAATAATATCCACCGGGTCCACCCGACTCGCTTTTTTGGCGGGAAAATATCCGGCTAGATAAGTTGTTATCAAAGAGAACACGATTCCAATAGTATAATAAATGGGGTTATAATCAATGGGATAAGTGGTCACAGTCGGCAAGGAGGCGGTTTTAAAAGGCACTTGGTCTATGAGCAGTGAGACCAAGAATCCGAAAAGTAGGCCCGCCAAACCACCGAGAATGCCGATACTGGTGGCGATGCCGAGGAAAATCTTCCGCACATCGCTGCCAGAAAATCCGGTGGCTTTGAGGATGGCGATGGTGTCCATTTTTTCATAAATCATCATGTTCAGGATATTGTAAATGCCGAACCCCGCCACGATGAGCAAAACGATGCCCACCACATAAGATATGAGCGAACGGATGGAACTGCCTGTTTCAAAATCGGCATTGGCGGTCTGGATGTCCAAGGCCTCCACCTGAAAGCGCTTGGCATAATCCTTGGCGACGGCTGGGGCTTGGGTCAGGTCGTAGAGTTTGACTTGTATATCGGTGATATAATTGTTCGCCTCGCCCAGCAGTTTTTGGGTGGTAGCAATGGAGGCATAGCTCTGCACATCGTCCAGGGCCTTCATGCCGGACTGGTAAAAGCCGACCACTTTCAGCGGCAGCTGCTCGCCCTTCGAGGTGGTGACCTGCACCACGTCGCCGATTTCGGCCAGCAGTTTATCGGCTACGCCTTTGCCCAAAATAATGCTGTTGCTTACGTTTTTCAAGTCAATCGCCTTGCCCCCAGACATATAATCCGCAAAGGAAAAAAGGCGGCTCTCAGCCTCCACGTCAATGCCGCTGACCGTGCCCGTGATGTCAATCGTGCCTGCATTGTAAAGCACCGGGGCGGTGATTTTTGGCGCCAGCCCCAACACCCGTGGATCGGCCTTCACGGCCTGCATGATGGCAGCGTTGTTGTAGAGCGATACCCTGCCACCGCTCGATTTGATGGATTGGATGAAATTATGCCCGTCCTTGTATTCCTCGCTTCGGTTCACGGGCTGATTGGGGTTGGGTTGGATGTCGTTGTACAGCCGCACATGCGCCGTACGGTTCAGCATCAGGCCATCGAGGAGACCGTTCAGACCGTTCATGAAACCCAATAGGGCAATGAACATCGTGATGCTGAAGGTTACCCCAACAGCTGCCACTAGCGACTGCCGCCAGCGGGCCAGCAGCAAGGCTTTCGCTATTTCCGCTATCAGTTTTAGGTTCATGGTGTGGGTTTCAAGATAGTTTCGCCAGCTTTTAGGCCACTCAGGATTTCCACTTTTTGGTAGTCTTTCAGCCCGATTTGCACCCGCCGTTTTTCTTCGTTTGGCATTAGCACCAGCGAGTCGTTTAACAAATAAGACCGGGGAATGGTCAACGCCTTTTCCTTCGTCTGAATGACCACGTTGGCCTCTGTCGTCAAGTTCGGATAGAGCAGCGGCGAGGCTTTGGTAAACTCCGCTTCGATGGTGAAAGTGCGGGTTCTATCGTTCATGATGAGGTCAATCTTGGACACTGCCGCCTCGAACACCTGCCCTTTGTAGCTGTCCAGCGAGAGCAGTACCTGCTGCCCTTTTTTGATACGAACGATGTCGTATTCGTCCACCTGCAGCTCCGCTAAAAAGCTTTCTGCGTCGCCAATGACGGCCACCGGGCTTTGAACGCCCACTATCTCGCCCACCTCTATAGTGAGGCTGTACACCCGGCCGGCCTGTTGGCTGCGTACCACGTAGTTCCCGGCAAGGGTATTGCTGATGGAAAGCTGCTTTTTACTTTGCGCAGCAGCAAAATCAAGTTGTTTTTTCAGGTCGTTGTACCTCGCTTGGGCAGCTTTATAATTGTTTTTGGAAGTGGTGTAAGCCAGTTCTTGCCGCTCCATGTTCACCTTTGTTTCCGCCCCATCCGCAAAAAGTCGGCGCAGGCGGGCCACCAGCAGGGAGTCGTTTTGCATAGCACTCTTGGCGGTTTCGATGGCGGTTTTCAGTTCCCGCAGGCGTGCGCCTTGGGTGTTTTGCTCCGCAAAATTGGCGGCAATCTTGGCGTTCTCGGCTGTCAGTTTCGAGGCTTCATTTTCTACGATGAAAAGGCGGTCGCCTTTTTTCACCACATCGCCCTCCTTCACCAGCAATATCTGCACCAAGCCGCCCACCGAGGAATAAACTTGGTACTGGTTCTTGCTTTTGATGATACCGGAGGCATACACGGATTCTGAAATCCGTTCGATGCTCGGCTGGATTTGTTCAGGCGCTTTTTTACAGGAAAGGATGGAAATCAGAAAGAGGAAAATCAGGATGGAAAGATACTTGGGCATGGTGTAGTTGATTCTGTTCGTAGTATTGGCAACAAATATAGAAAGGCTGCTCAAAGACATGAACACTCAAGAGGAGAACTCTTGATAGAGCGTATTGTTTGGTAAGGCAGGATTAAACGTAGATGACATTCCGCATCCTATGTTGAATCAAGGAACTTGGGTGAAACAAAGCGCCGTTTTCGGCCCAGCGAAATTGAGGCTGTTCAAAAAGGCGTCACCGCTACGGCTGAATTTCTCAACCCACTACCCTATCTTGCCCCCGAATCAAAACTTACCACCGCAAGATGAAAATCAACCACCACCAAGTCGTACTTCTACTTTTGCTATTCAGTACCCCACTTTTCGCCCAAAAAATAAACGTTGAACAACTCTCCGGCATGAAAATCCGCAACATCGGCCCGGCGGGCATGAGCGGGCGGGTGACGGCCATTGACGTGGTGCGGACGCACCCCGACGTGATTTATGCAGGGGCTGCCAGCGGTGGCCTTTGGCGCTCCACCAGCGGCGGCATTGACTGGGAACCCATTTTTGACGAAGCGCCGACGCAGTCCATCGGGGCGGTTCGGATTAACCAGAACAACCCCGCCGAAATCTGGGTAGGCACTGGCGAGGGCAATCCCCGCAACTCGCAGAACAGCGGTGAGGGCATTTTCAAGACTATTGACGGCGGCAAAAACTGGGTACGCATGGGCCTCGAAAACACCCGCACCATCCACCGCATCATCATCCATCGGGACGACCCGAACACCGTTTTCGCTGGCGCAACCGGCTCGGCTTGGGGGAACAACCCCGAACGTGGCGTTTTCAAAACCAACGACGGTGGCAAGACCTGGCGAAAAGTCCTCTTCGTAAACGATTCCACCGGCTGCGCCGACCTCGTCGTTGACCCTTCCAATCCGAACAAGCTCATCGCCGCCATGTGGGAATATGGCCGCAAACCTTGGACCTTCAACTCTGGCGGCAAAGGCTCTGGCCTCTACGTCAGCTTCGACGCAGGAGAGACCTGGACCAAGCGCACCGACAAGGACGGCCTGCCGAATGGCGACCTCGGGCGCATCGGCCTTGCTTTTGCGCCAAGCAAACCGAACATCGTGTACGCATTGGTGGAAGCGAAAGAAAACGCCCTGTATAAAAGCTACGATGGCGGCTTCAAATGGCAAAAAATGGCCAGCTCGGACAAGGACGAGAGCAACGTGGGCAACCGCCCATTTTACTACCACGAAATATATGTGGACCCCAAAAACGAGAACCGGGTGTTTAGCCTCTGGAGTATTTTATCGAAAAGCGAAGACGGCGGGAAGACCTTTGAATCTTGGGTCGGCTGGAAAATCCATCCCGACCACCACGCATTTTGGATCAGCCCCGACGACCCCGATTATATCATCGAGGGCAACGACGGCGGCCTTAATATTTCGCACGACGGAGGCCGCAATTGGCGCTTTGCCGAGAACCTTCCGCTGGCGCAATTTTACCATATAAACTACGATATGAACATTCCGTATCGGGTCTGTGGTGGGATGCAGGACAATGGTTCGTGGGTGGGCCCCTCAGCCGTTTGGAAGGCGGGCGGTATCCGCAATTCGGATTGGCAGGAAGTCTATTTTGGGGATGGCTTCGACGTGAGCATCCGGCCCGACGATGGCCGTTATTGCTACGCCATGTCGCAAGGCGGCAACCTCGGCTACGTGGACATGCTCACCGGCCACACCTGTGACCTGATGCCGGTGCACCCCGACGGCGTGGAGCTGCGCTTCAACTGGAATGCGGGTTTTGCCCAAAATCCATTTCACGATTGCGGCATTTATTACGGCAGCCAGTTCCTTCACAAGAGCCTCGACTGCGGACAGACTTGGCAAATCATCAGCCCCGACCTGACCACCAACGACACCACCAAACAGCACCAGGACAAAAGCGGCGGCCTCACCATTGACGCCACAAATGCCGAAAACAACACGACCATCGTAGCCATTGCGCCCAGCCCTGTTGACGAGAACGTGATTTGGGTGGGAACGGACGACGGCAACCTGCAACTGACCCGTGACGGCGGCAAGACCTGGACGAACCTCGCCAACCGGATGCCCGGCGCAAAGTCGGGCGGCTGGATTCCGTTCATCGAAGTGAACAAACGCAACGCAGGCGAGGCGTTCGTGATTTACAGCGACTACCGCCGCAACGACTGGAAACCTTATGCCTACCACACCACCGACTTCGGCGCAACGTTCACGAGGATTGCCGATGAAAAAAAGGTGAGCGGCCATGCCCTGAGCATTGTGCAAGACCCGGAAGTGCCCAATTTGCTGTTCCTCGGCACGGACCACGGGCTGTTTTTCACCATAGACGGCGGCGAAAACTGGAACAAATGGTCAAAGGATTTCCCCAGCGTTTCGACCTATGACCTGAAAATACACCCACGGGAAGGCGACCTCATCGTCGGCACTTTTGGCCG
>JBGSWN010000216.1:0-43886 GCA_041752395.1 Saprospiraceae bacterium
TGCTGTGACAACTTGGGCAAAATAGGTACATAATTCTTGAGTTTTGTCACTCCAAAGTTATGTCTTTGCCTCGGTTGTCTCTTTTTTTGTCACAGCATTACATCTGATACACCGCCAAAATTCAAGTTGTTGTTCTCCAATGACCAATTGTATGTATGACTACTGGCTCCCGGCACAACCGTAGTAGGGTCGAGGAAAAAGGACAAACGGTCTTCGATACGTACATAAAAAGCAGTATCTGTTCCTGTGTTTTGAAAGCGGATTTGAAATTCCAAATCTGTATTGGGCAGCACCCATTCGTCTTCTTGTCTTCCTTCAGCAAATGCCCGTTTATCATTTGGGTCAAAAGACCCTATGCTCACTTGACACTCGAAGGCTGGCTGATTGGATATGACTGAGCAATTATCTGGGAAGATTTTGGCTTCCACACAATGCTCTGTGCCCAGCGGCTCATTGCAGGACAGTGTGACAAGAATCTCAAAATGGCCACATTCAAAAATCCCGATTTCGCCTATTTCAAAGATGAATGTATGTCCATTTTGAGAAATTAAATTGGCTGTGGCCGACTGGAAAATCATGAAAGAATCCAAAGTGATTTCAATAGTCGCACCCACTGCTTTTTCTGTTCCTTCATTACAGTATTTAACCGTGTATTTGTTTTCAAAACAACGCCGCAGGAAGGGGGTAGAAATGTCCACCTGCAATGCCGGGCAATACTCGGCAACCCGCACAGGAAAGTCTATTGTGTCAGACTCCATGCCTACTTGAAATGAAACCAGGACATTAGAATTGCAATCCAACTCCCAAAGTGGATTGGGCAATACGACATTTAGACCATAGTCCCCATTAGGCAAAGGCAATAAATAATGGCCATCATACCCAGTAGAACGTAGAAAATTTGCCGTTCCATCGGCCCTGACAAGCCATTGGCGGAGGGGCAATTCAGTACTGTCAGAAATACAGTTTGCTATTTCATCGAGCCAGACAAAACCGCTGACTAGATTGGCATCCACGGTTGGTTCGGCTGTTCTATAAATCACATCGCCGTCATTGCCAATCAGCAGATGTTGCTCATGGTCAATTTGGAGGGCAGTGGACTGCCTTGGATTGTAAAGGCCGTCCACAATGGGCGTCCATGTTTGGCCGTCGTCAGTGGTCATTTCCACTTCGTTTTCGGTAATGGTGAAGACATCACCTGCGATATTTGAGACTACAGGGCCGACCCCATTTTCATCCGATAAAACAAGTTGATAAGTTTCCAAATTATCAAAACTGACGTAAAGCCCAGAAGAATTGTAGCTGGAGAAATAAACATGGCCTTTTGATGTTACATGAAAAAAATCAATGCCATTAAAGTTGGTCAATATATCCTCCCAAGTTTGCCCCCCATTCACCGAACGAAATATACCGCCGCCCCATGGCATTTGTAGCGACACAAAAATAGCACCATTGGGATGTACCGCCATTGCCATCAACCAAGAAAAATCAGGTGGGAACAAATTTGTTACATCGCTCCAGGTATCTCCGTTGTCAATGGATTTGTAGTATAATTCACTGTCAAATGAATATATTTCACCTTGCGGGGAAAATATCAATTGTGTATCATATCCTGCATTTGGCAATGACAACTCCTCCCAATTGAGGCCCGAATCTGTAGAGCGATGGATGCGATAGGGCAAACGGGACAAAGCGAAAACATCACCATTCTCTGTTACCCATATTTTTTCTACATCGTAATTTGCGCTTGTGATTTTAAGGGGGGACCAAGTTGCACCTCCATCTGTTGAGCGTTCCACATAAACGTTCCGGCATGAGGTGATGTATAGGTTGTCAGCATGGTCTGCCTTTATGGAACTTATAGATGGGGTTTTGACATTTTCACGCAGGGAGGTCCAGGTTTGTCCGCCATCCAAAGACTTTAGAAAGCTGTTCCAAAAACAACCGCCCCTAAAATAATAAAGGTCATTGGCGCTATTGGCCAAATAGGAATTCCCAAATATAGGATAGCCCAGTTGACTCCAAGTCTCACCTTCATCGTCAGTAAATATCACCTTTGTGTCAAGATTGGCGAACAATCGGCCAGAAGGGAGGATAAGTATTTCGTCAACGAACGCATTGCTGTCTGCCAATGCCCCAAAACCGACTTGTATCCAATTGTTGACACCATTTGCAGACTTATAAAGCCCATGGTTGGCAATAAACACATCACCAGAAGGATGTCTTTCAATATCGTTCAAATGGTAAGACCCCGGATAATTTATTTGTGTCAGTCCAGTTCCATTGTCATTGAACTTGTACATTTTTTCACCCGAAAAAGAATAGTTGTAATTGAGGTTGTCGCCCAATGTAAAAAGATAGGCGGTGTATGTCAGTACATTTGAGTTTATCAAGCTGAATGAATTGCCTTCATCTGTCGAACGCCAAAGATTATTCTCTCTACTCAGGTATAGATGTCCATCAGGGTTTACAGCTAAATTTCCAACTTCATCCTCGCCAAGATAATCCCAAACATCGGTGGCAGGGTCGAGACGAAAAAGTTGGGCACCTTCATTTCCAATATAATCATCGCAAACAAAATAGACCCGTCCATTAGTACCTGCCACGAACTTTTTGAGCGACAAGAAAGGGGCTTCTGGCAATCCTTCATTGATGTCAATCCAAGTCTCGCCTTTATCTTTTGATTTGAGCATTCGCATTCCTCCCGTCCACATGACAAGCTCATCGGAGTCAGTGGCAACAATGGTATGGATGGTCACGCCAGTTGGCCCTTCCAAGGGTGTCCATTCGACTTGGGCATTTGTGAATTGAAAGAAGAAAAGTAATGAAAGAAATATTGAGGTTTTCATGTAGGCCGGTTCAAAGTTTGACTTGAAGTCGAAAGGTACACAGAGAATACCTCATAACTTCTGAGGATTTAGCAATATAAACTGCAATATTTGAATTTGCTCCCCGTCACCCTGTCACCCAAAAATCAACATTACCCGCCAAAATGTCACCCCACCTCCCCTTTTCCCCGCCAAAATCCACTGACAAAACACATGGCACACCCCTTGAACCACCCCCTATCGTAAACCGTTTCAATAATACAAAACTGATTGTGGTAGCGGGCGAAATACCCGATACCCAATTTCCAATACCTAAGTTATGAACTTAAACAACCTAACCATCAAAGCGCAAGAAGCCGTCACACGGGCGCAGCAGCTTGCGATGGAAAACAACAGCCAACAGATAGAGCCGGGGCACCTGCTCGCCGCCATCATGGAGGTGGACGAGAACGTGACGCCCTTTGTTTTCAAAAAACTCGGCGTCAATTATGACGTGCTGAAAAAGGCCACGAACAGCATCGTGAAGGGCTATCCGACCACGATGGCGGCGGGTGAGGCGGGCAAGTACATGGGCCGCACTACCAACGAAATCATCCAGCGGGCGAACAGTTTGCTGAAAGAATTCGGGGATGAATACGTGGCGCTGGAGCACTTGCTCTTGTCTATTTTGATGGTGAAAGACGCCGTTTCACAAATGCTGAAAGACAGCGGCGTGAACGAAAAGGGCTTGAAAAACGCCATCAACGACCTGCGAAAAGGCAGCAAAGTTACCTCCTCCAGCGCCGAGGAAACCTACCAGTCGCTTTCTAAATACGCCGTGAACCTGAACGAGCGGGCCAAGTTGGGCAAGCTCGACCCCGTCATCGGGCGGGACGAGGAAATCAGGCGGGTGTTGCACATCCTCGCTCGGCGCACGAAGAACAACCCGATTTTAGTGGGTGAACCGGGAACGGGCAAAACCGCCATCGCCGAGGGCCTTGCGCACCGCATCGTCAACGGCGACGTGCCGGAAGACCTGCGGGACAAGGAAATCTACGCCCTCGATATGGGCGCTTTGATTGCGGGAGCAAAATACCAGGGCGAATTCGAAGAGCGCCTAAAATCGGTGGTAAAGGAGGTGTTGAGTGCCGAGGGCAAAATCTTCCTTTTCATTGACGAAATACATACGCTGATAGGCGCAGGCAAGGGCCAAGGGGCGATGGATGCTGCAAACATCCTGAAGCCGGCCCTTGCCCGTGGCGACCTTCGGGCCATCGGTGCCACCACGCTCGCCGAGTACCAGAAGTACTTCGAGAGCGACAAGGCGCTCGAACGCCGCTTCCAGGTGGTAACGGTGGATGAACCCTCGGAAGCCGACGCCATCTCCATCCTGCGGGGCCTGAAAGAGCGTTACGAGACCTACCACAAGATTACCATCCGGGACGAAGCAGTGGTGGCGGCGGTGCAACTCAGCACCCGCTACATCACCGAGCGCTTCCTGCCGGACAAGGCCATTGACCTGATTGACGAGGCAGCCGCCCGTTTGCGCCTCGAAATGAACTCCATGCCCGAAGAACTCGACGAAGTGGAGCGCAAAATCCGCCAGTTCGAAATCGAGCGGGAAGCCATGAAGCGGGAAAACGACGAGCCGAAAATCGCCCGCATCAACCAGGATTTGGCCAATTTAGAGGAAAAACGCAACGGCCTCAAAGCCAAATGGGAGAGTGAACGGGGAATCGTGAACGGCATCCAGCAGGCCAAGGAGGACATCGAAAACCTGAAAACGGACGCCGCCCGCTTGGAGCGGGAAGGCAAATTCAGCGAGGTCGCCGAAATCCGCTACGGCAAAATCCCTGACGTGCAAAAGCGCCTCGACGGGTTCAACGAAAAGCTGCAAGAAATGCAAACGGGCGGCAAGCTCCTCGTGAAAGAGGAAGTGGACGCAGAGGACATCGCCGAAATCGTGAGCCGCTGGACGGGCATACCCGTCACCCGGATGTTGCAGAGCGACAAAGAAAAACTGCTGCACCTCGAAGCCGAACTGCACAAGCGGGTCGTGGGTCAGGAGGAGGCCGTAGAAGCCGTCTCGGACGCCATTCGGCGTAGCCGCACAGGCCTGAGCAACGAGAAGCGGCCTATCGGTTCGTTCCTGTTTTTGGGAACGACGGGCGTGGGCAAAACGGAGCTGGCCAAGGCACTCGCCGAGTACCTTTTTAACGATGAAAACCTGATGACCCGCATTGACATGAGCGAGTACCAGGAGCGCCACAGCGTGAGCCGATTGGTCGGTGCGCCTCCGGGCTACGTGGGCTATGACGAGGGCGGCCAACTCACAGAGGCCGTTCGCCGCAAGCCGTATTCGGTCGTCCTTTTGGATGAAATCGAAAAGGCACACCCCGACGTGTTCAACATCCTGCTGCAGGTGCTGGAGGATGGCCGCCTGACCGACAACAAGGGCCGGACGGCGAATTTCAAGAACACGATTGTCATTATGACGAGCAACATCGGCAGCGACCTTATCCGCTCGAGTTTCGAGACTATCAACAAATCGAACCGGGAGGAGGTGATAGAAAGCACCAAAGAGATGCTGTTCAACCTGCTGAAACAGACCGTGCGGCCAGAGTTCCTGAACCGGATTGACGAGACCATCATGTTCCAGCCGTTGACGGCGAAGGACATCAAGGCCATCGTGGAATTGCAACTGCACCATGTCGTGGAACTACTGAAAAAGCAGGACATCGAGCTGACCATCAGCCCGCAAGCTGCCGAGTACATCGCCGATGAGGGCTTCAACCCTGAGTTTGGCGCAAGGCCGGTGAAGCGGGTCATCCAGAAAAAGGTGCTGAACGAACTGAGCAAGCAGATGCTGCTCGGCAAGGTGCAGCCCAAGACCAAAGTGGTGCTAGATGTGTTCGATGGGCAGGTGGTGTTCCGGGCGCCGAGGGTGGAGGAAGCGGTTGTTTTGAGCGAGAATTAATAATCTTTTCTTGTAGATATGGGCGGTCGGGTGCGAGAGTGTCCGACCGCTTTTTTTGTTTGAAAAAATGTAGCTTTGCAAGCAGTAAAAAATCAAAATCATGGATGTAAGTGCAGAAAAACTCTGGCTGATTGACCAGATTGCAAGAATCACAGATGAGCGGCTAATCAGTACACTCAAAAGCCTTTTGGAGTTTGCTTCACAGAAGCCAAAAGCTGTTGCTGAGACTGACTTTTGGGATGAACTTTCAGAGGCGCAAAAGGGTCGCATTGAATTGTCCATCAAGCAGTTGGATGAAGGCGAGGGCATTCCGCACCAGGCGGTCATGGCGGAGTTCAGGGCAAAATTGCAGTAACGGCAGCGTGAGGCGTTGCCGATGATATGATAAATGGGGCGGTCGGGTGGTTTTGCCATTCGTCCGTTTTTTGCTTGAAGAAAATGGGATTGACAACCAAATTTCGATTATTTTTGCCATGCAATCCGTTTCCTAACAGTTTTTAGAGCACTTGGATGAGTTGATGGTGTGAGAAATCTAAATTTTAAGAAAAACCAAACGAGTGAAGAAAATATTTTTATACTTGATTTTTTTAATTGCCTCATGTAAATCAGAACATCCTTGTTCTATGTCAGAGATATTTACTGAAACAACTTTTAATTTTTCCCGAAACATTGATGGCACTATTGTATTCCATGACGAGTTAGCTTCCATTATCTTTCCATCGTTGAATTTTTCGAATGGATTGATGACTAAAAGTGGAGTTGGGCAGAAAATCAGGCAAACCACTATTTCCACAAATGGTAGTACAAGTAAAGTTACTTACACAATTCAAATTGGCACTGCTAAAACAGTTGATTTTGCTGGTGGCTGCATATATCTATTGATATGTAATATTGAAGGGTCTGATAACAGAGTTTTTTTTAATATTTGGGCATCTGATAAAAACACAATTGATTACATGAGGTGGCTTCCCGGCGGCTTAGGATTATCATATTATGGACAGAATATTGTAGATTTTAGGCGGGCATTAATAGCTACTGATGCAAATGAGGAAGCCTTAACGTTTTTGAATAAAATATATTCATCGGCATATAAATCTGAAAATTGAACAAAATGAGAAAATTTAATGTCCCCTCAACTTCCTCCAGACTGCCGTGAAGCGATTTGCATTTGGAGAGGGTTTGTAACGATGGTAGAGAGGGTATGACATAGTTCAACCTCAAAAGCACGAATGCAGTTTAATAAAATATATCCCTTCAAACACATCATTAACTCCTCACTAATTGAAAAAAAACTTAATTGATTAAAGAAACATAAAATGGCAAAATTTAGTGTAGAAGACGTTGTTAAATACAAAAAAGATGGACGGACTTATGTCATTTTTTCTTCTGACTGCCAAGAAAGTGGAATTTCACGATTAGAGATGATTGAACATTGTGAATATTCTATTCTTTTGAAGCCCTATTTTGACAGATTCGAAAAAGAATCAGAATTAATGCAACATGTTATCAACAGAGTCAAAGAACAAGAATTGACATTTATTTGTAAATACTCAGATATTCAGTAAAAAACCAGTTGAACTAAATTTTAGCGAAGCTAACTTGACACTTACATGCGAGGACTAGTGGGTGACTTTTCTAACTTGCTTGCTTTCGACGCCGATTCTACTTCCCCCAAACCCCGAAGGGGTTAAACCCGAATAGCCCCGGGTGCAACCCGGGGTTCATGGTCGGTGCCCGGTCGCAACCCCGGAGGGGTTGAATGTTCGGGACGAATGATTGGGTTTGCGCAAATGATTGACATTCAACCCCTCCGGGGTTTTGACCGCCTTTCGTGTCACGTTCCCCGGATTTCATCCGGGGCTATTCACATTCAACCCCTTCGGGGTTGTTTCTGCCTCTCGCATTACGTTTCCCCGGGTTGCGCCCGGGGCTATTCACGTTCAACCCCTTCGGGGTTGTGGGCTTACCGGACATCCGGTGACAAGGGCATTTCAATCCAAATATTTCTCATCGAACTCCACGCCGTGCTCTTTCAACAACTCAATCAATTCCTCCCGAAAGGTCTTCTTTTTATGATGCTCCTCCTGATTTTTGACGTATTCAATAAGGTCGTTTTTGGCACTGAAGGCATAAGTAAACGCCCCGTAACCATCCTGCCAACCGCCAAAATCGGGGAATAGTCCCGTTGCTTTGATATGGTCGCTGCTTGCAAGTTTGATGTCCTTCACAAGGTCGGCGAGTGCCACCGATGGGTGCAGGCTCGTGATGATATGGAGGTGGTCTTCCACGCCGTTGATGCGGTACAAATGGCATCTCTTGTTCTTTATAATGCCCCAGATGTACTTGAACATAGCCTCACGCCCTTCCTTTGCCAACGTCGGCTGGCGGTGCTTGGTGCTGTATACGATTTGGTAGAGGGTTTGGGTGTAGGTACTCATCGTGTTGGATTGGGTTGTTTATGGTTACGAACAAAGATAAAAGCTGGTGGGTAACATGAGTCCCTGACCGCTTTCTAGCCCCCTCACTGCATCAACAACCTCCCCCCAACAACCTGCCCACCATTTCGACTAAGCCGATATACATAAGCCCCACTTGCCAAGCGTCCGAGGTCAATATTTGCTTGGTGTTGAATGTTTTTTTGCAAAGCAATAAGCCTGCCTTTTGAATCATAAATTTCGAAATCACAAGCAGTCGGAGCTTCGATGGCGACACGCACTACGGCGCCTTTCGGGGCAGGGTTTGGATAGATGTTTATCGAAGCAGCACTTGCTACGTCACCCGTTGCTGAAGGTGGTGGCTCCGAAAGCTTGAAATCCCAGATGCCCCTGCCGTATGTGCCGAACCGCACGATGTCATCCGTCCCGTCTGGGAAATCAACGTACTCAACGCAGGTGTACCATTGCAGCGGCGTTTGTGCACCGATGAGCGGGTACCACCTGTTTTTTTCAACCACAAAAACATACGGCCCGACGGCAGTGGCCGCAAAAAGCAGCGATTCGTCGGGATTGGCCACCACTTCCTGCACGAGCGTATTGGGCAGGCCGATGGCCATTGGTAGGAAGTTCTGACCACCGTTCACCGACTTGTACACCGCAGGATTGGAATAACCGCTGCCAGAAATCCAGAGCAGGTTGGGGTCTTTTTTGGAGGCCAAGATGCAGGCGGTATAGATATAATCAACTGGCGGCCCGCTGAATCCTTGCGATTTTTGCCAAGTGGAACCTGTGTCGGTGGAGCGGAAAAACGTGCCATCGTCGGTGCTCACGAACAGCTTGTCCGGGTCCAGTTCTGATTGCTCAATGGCCGAAATGCGCCCGTTTCCAGAATTGGAATTTGCCAAAAAATCATACTCAAACTGGTCGGCGGTGATGGCGTATGGCGGCGTGTTGAAGGCCGAAAGCGTGATGAGGTGGGAGCCGCCCGCCCCCTCGTTGATGTTGCCGCCCGCCACAAAAATGGAATTGCCATTTGGATAAGCCGTGGGAGCCGTTGGCACAATCCAATCCAGCGCAGGCACGTCGCCCTCGGGGAGGTTCCAGTTGGAGTCGCCCCAAGGGGTAGGCAGGGTGAGGGCATCGTTGTAATAACTGAAATCGCCGCCGGGATACTGCACCCAGAGGCTATTGTAATTATTGGAGAGTTGCATCATGCCGTAGTCACCGCTCCACTGCTGCCTGAACTGGCTGGGGCCCATTGTGGTTCCAGAAGTTGTCCATTGCCAGCCTTGGTCCTGCGAGCCAGCGTAGATGTACTCGGGGTGCGCCGGATTGGTTTGCACGTCATAGTATTGGCTGATATTCAGGCCAGATAGGCCAATGTTCTGCATGGTTTGGAGGTCGTCGAAGCTGATGTGCAGGCCGCCGTGGTTGGCGATGAGGAAAAACGGCGTCCCGTCCACCTTTCTGAAAGCCTTCATGTCCATGATGTCGGCATGTAGCTTGTCGGTATCATCATAGTATTCCCACCATTCGTTCAGGGGCGCCCAAGTAGCGCCGCCATCGGTACTTTGTTGGCAGTTCACTTCCCCCACGACGAGCTGGTTGGGGTCGAAAGGCGAGCAGACCATGCCCACCGACCACGCATCGCTGGGCGTACTGCCCTGCAAGGTCCAGTTTTGCCCTGCATCGTCGGAGCGATACACGTCCTTCCGGTTGGCCAAGGCATAAAAAATAGGTTGCCCGGTAGTGCCCATGCTTCCCGTGAGCTGCAAATCCGCATCGGCGGGCAGGCCATTCAGGTTGGCTTGAAGCGGTAGGCTATCTGCCTCCACCCGATGCAGTTGTTGGTTGCGATTGAGCAAAAAAATGGAATCGGTACCGAGTGCCTGCCAAAGGCTGACCTGTCTGGCTTGGCCGTGGTCGAAGGCTTTTATTCGGGTAAAATTGGTGCCGTTGTCCGTGGAGCGGTACAGCCAAATGCGGGGAGCCCAAGGAACGTTGTCCCAAGTTTCCACGAGGTAATAAAGGGTGCTGGGGTCGGAGGACAAGGCCAGCAATTGCATCGGAGAACCCCATCCGTCGTAGAAATTGGGAGAAAAATTCGATGGCTGCCAAGTGAGGCCCTCGTCGTCGGAATAGTTCAGGATTTTACCCGCTGGCGCAATGATGCGCACGCCGTTGTTGGCCGTTGGCTGCGCTTTTATCAAGCGGGGATTGAAGCGGAGGTCATCGTTCAGCACCTCCCAGCCTTCGTTGTTGGTGCCGCCACGCCACACGGAGCCGCCTTCCGATATTGCATAAACCTTGTCGCTTGGCGCAAAATAATCTACCGTGCGCAGGCTGCCCGCTTGGTTCTCGCTGCCCCGTTCCGACCATTCACCCATCACGGTGCTGTCCGCAAAAAACTCTAACGAACGGTCGCCAGCCATCCCGGACTTGAACTCCCGCAGGGCACGGAGGTTTTGGCCGTCTATTTCCCGCCAATTGACGCCGGGCGCTGCCTTGTGCAACAGTTCGACCCATGCCTCCCGACGTGCCTGCCCACCTTCGTCCTCCGATTGGTCGGTCCGGTAAACTGGGCCGTTGGTGGGCGCTGGAAAAGGCTTTTTCGAAGTAAAACCGAACGTATTGTTCTGGAAAAAAGCGTAGCCAACCCCAAAAAGGGTCAGGCAAGTGGCGGCAAATAGCAAGTGCTTTATTTTCATCGAAAATGAATTTAGCTGCGATACTATTGAAAAAATTGGATTCTATCGGGCAAATTGTATCACCATCTCTCCATTTGGCCCTGTTTTATGAAAAAATGTAGGCTGGCAAACATTAGTTTGGAATCTTGGGCGCTGACTACGCTGGTGACTCGATGCACAGTCTGACGCTATTACCATACATGCAAACTGACTTGGCATCACTCGCTTTCGTGCTATTTTCCAGCATAAAAAGCGAAGTCTTTGAATTAGCGAAGGCGGCATAAGCCCTAGTTTGCCTACCTTCGCCGCACATTAATTATAGTCTTTTTTTGAAACAGAAAATACTTTTCATAACGCCCCCGTTCACGCAGTTGAACACGCCGTACCCCGCTACGGCCTACCTCAAGGGCTTCCTGAACACGAAGGGCTACCCCTCCGCACAGGCCGATTTGGGCATTGAGGTGATACTGGAATTGTTTTCGAAAAAGGGACTGAAACGATTGTTTGATTGCGGATTGCGGATTGCGGATTGCGACAGCCCCCCCAATCCGCAATCCGCAATCCACAATCCGCAATTGAGTGATAACGCCCTAAGAATAATCGCATTACAAGCCGACTACCTAGCCACCATCAACCCCGTCATTGCTTTTTTGCAAAACAAAAACCCGACGCTCGCCCACAGCATCTGCGACCGAAGTTACCTGCCCGAAGCCAGCCGTTTCGACAACCTGGAAGACCTCGAATGGGCTTTCGGGACGATGGGCACACACGACAAGGCACGCCACTTCGCCACGCTCTATTTGGAGGATTTGGGCGATTTGATAAAAGAGGCGGTGGACCCGCATTTCGGTTTCAGCCGCTATGCGGAACGGCTCGGCAGCACGGCCTCCAGTTTCGATGAAATGGAGCGGGAACTGCAAGCGCCCGATTCGTTGGTGGCCATTATTTTAAAAGAAGTTTTGGCAAAACATATTGCGGAGCAAAAGCCCGATATAATATGCCTTTCTGTGCCGTTTCCCGGCAATGTATATGGTGCATTTAAATGCGGACAATTTGTAAAAGAATTTCACCCAAATATAAAGCTAATCATGGGTGGCGGCTACGCCAATACGGAGCTGAGAAGCCTTGCAGATACTCGCATTTTTAATTACTTGGATTATATTTGTTTGGATGATGGCGAATTGCCGCTATTGAATTTAATCGAACATATTGAAGGCAAAAAAGACACACTTGATTTAAAGCGCACTTATTCGCTGTTAAATGGTGTGGTATGCTACCACAATACCAGCACCGAACTCGACATACCGCAGCGGGAAACAGGTACGCCTGATTATTCCCATTTACCGCTCCACGACTACCTTTCCGTCATTGAAATCGTGAACCCGATGCACCGACTCTGGAGTGATGGGCGATGGAACAAACTCACCCTCGCACACGGCTGCTACTGGGGCAAATGCTCTTTCTGCGACGTGACGCTCGACTATATCCAGCGATATGAGCCGCTCACCCCAGCGCTGCTCTGTGACCGAATCGAGGCCATCATCGCACAAACCGGGCAGACGGGCTTCCACTTTGTGGACGAGGCTGCACCGCCCGCACTCATGCGGGATTTGGCGCTGGAAATCCTGCGCCGCCGCCTCACCGTCACTTGGTGGACAAACATCCGATTCGAAAAAAGCTTCACCGCCGACCTTTGCCGACTGCTGAAAGCATCGGGCTGCATTGCAGTTTCCGGCGGCTTGGAAGTGGCCTCAGACCGCCTGCTGGAGCGCATGAAAAAAGGCGTGACCGTGGCGCAAGTTGCACGGGTGGCGCAGCATTTCACGGAGGCGGGCATCATGGTACATGCCTACCTGATGTACGGCTTCCCGACGCAGACGGCGCAAGAGACGATTGATTCCTTGGAAATGGTGCGGCAACTTTTTGAGGCGGGCGTGGTGCAGTCTGGCTTTTGGCACCGCTTCGCCATGACCGCACACAGCCCCGTCGGCCTCGACCCAGCGGCTTACGGCGTGACGGAAACCGGCCCCAGTTTCGCTGGTTTCGCCGATAACGACCGCTGGCACGACGACCCCACGGGCACCGACCACGACCTGTTTGCCGAAGGGCTTCGCAAATCGCTGTTCAATTATATGCATGGTGTCTGCTTCGATTTTCGGCTGGCGGATTGGTTCGATTTCAAGACGCCGAAGCCCAGTGTTTCCAAGACTTTTATCCAAAAAAGCATTGCGCAGCAAGAAGAGAAAATGCCCCGCCCGACGGCGCTCGTGGTCTGGAACGGCCCGCTACCCATTGCCACACTGGACGAGGACGAAGCCGGAAATGCTGTGGCCACGCTGACTTTTCATCATAAACAGCACAGTTGGGAACTGGAAACCACGCCTGCCCTCGGCCAATGGCTGGTGGATGTGCTGCCCCTTCTACAAATCGGCGAGCATCCGGTGATGAGTTTTGCGGAGCTGGAAAAGGATTTTGCGGAGCATGGGGAAGGGGATTTTGCGGCGTTTTTAGCGTCGGATGAATGGGCGCTGCTGGGGGAAAACGGATTGCTGATTTTATAAACTCCATAACTGCTTTTATAATTAAACCCATCATTATTAATCAATGCATACCCTCTACTTCATCATAGCCCTCATCGCCTACTACACCCTGCACAGCCTCCTCGCCGCCAATGGCGTGAAGGCGAGCCTGACCAAAATACTGTCGCAGCGATACTACCGGCTGGTTTACAACGTACTGGCAGCGGGCCTTTTTGTTGGCATATTCATTCTGTACTTTTTGGTGGAAAAAACGCCAATCTGGGAGCCAAACCTGTTGCTTCAAGCACTCGGTGCAATACCCATTTTGGTAGGCATAAACTGGGTGGTACAATCCATGAAACGCTACGACCTCGGTGAGTTTACTGGCATGGAACAACTGCGGACGGGGCAACTGCCTAGACAAAGCAAACTGATTATCAGGGGCTTAAATGGAAAAGTGCGGCATCCGCTTTATTACGGCACCTTGCTTATTATCTTGGGTACGCTGCTTGTTTTCCCAACCGATGCCATGTTTGCTTTTGCGCTCATTTCCACGATTTACCTCGTCATTGGCAGCAGGTTGGAGGAGGAAAAGCTGGTCGCCCAATTTGGCGAAGCCTACCGAAAATACCAGCGGGAAGTGCCGATGCTGCTTCCGTTTCGGATTAAAAAACCTCGGTGGCTTTGAGATAGCCTTCCCAATTCAGAAAGACAACCGGGAAGCCTAAACGGCTTCAAGAATTTTATGGTAGAAAACGAGGGCTGAGGCAAATTTTTTAATTCTCGGCCCGACTTCCAATTCCTCCCATCCCAGACTTGGCAGAAATATAGGCCGCTTGGCATTAGGCTTAGGTTAAAGAATGAACCACCCGTTACTCCGATATTTTCCTCCGTGCAGTTTTGCAGCGGCATTATCCATCTGTGATTGGGGGTATTGATTGGAATGGGGGGCAAAACTAACTCACCACCCCCGCCTTTCCTCCTCGCTTCCCGTGCCGCTATCGCTTGGAGGTAATAGGTATCAGCCGCATCCACCACTCCTGCACGTTATTGCATCTTATTGGCTTCGCTTTCGTTGAAATTGGTATTGAAAATCATTAAAAGCACCATAACCTTCCCTCCATGCTGCATCATCGCCATCGAAAAACAAACGCAAAACCCACCAGCTTCGGCATCGGCATGGCGGACTTGGCGTTTGTGGTGCTGGCGATTTTCCTCATTACGCTCGTGCCTAGTGAGGAGGCTGGGTTTTTGATGAAACTGGAACCTTGGTCAGAGGAGCCGCCTGAATCTTATCGTGTGAAGCGTAGGAACGTATTCGCCATTGGGATTTTTATTGATGATAAACTTATGGTTAGAGGCGAGTATGCATCGTTTGAGACTTTAAAAGCAAGTGTGATAGAATTTGTTTCCAACCCCAACAAGTCGCTGGAGCTAGCCGAAACCCCGTGGCAAGCAAAAATATTCTTCAGTTATGAAAGGTGGACAAAATACGAAGATTTCATTAGTGTCATAGGAAGCGTAAAGGCCGCATACTGGGAATTATGGGATAAAGAAGCAATAACAAGGTTCAAGAAGCCATATTCCCAGCTTTCCAAATCAGAAAAGCATAACATTCGAACTTTGATTCCATTCAGTTTTGAAGCAGAAGTCAATTGGCATTGTGGGTCTTGGCAGTAGTTTCAGGCCAGATTTCCGAAATCTATAAGATTTCGAAAATCTCGGTTACCTCACCATCCTCGCCTTTCCCCCCTCGCTTCCCGTGCCGCTATCGCCTCCTTGATTTTACTCGCCACCGCCTTCCATACCTCGCTGCGGTGCGGGTGGCGGATGATGGACTTAGCATCTTTCGGCAATACCTGAACTTTACTTAACGGCGTTTCTTCCCACATACAATCATCCACGATGACGCCTACCATAAGAGTATCGCCCGATTCATGACGCTGGATGGCCCTAGAGAACTCGATGTTCCTGATATACTTGGAATTTAAAAAGGCAGGAGTGACCAACAGGACAATAACATTGGCTTCGGAAAGATGACGCAATATCTGCTCGTTCCATTCATCGCCCGGCAAAAGGTAGCGGTCATCCCAAACCTTCCAATTCCCGTAGTTTTCCATCGGGCTAATCATTTCCCGGAATTCATCTTTCAAATCTTCATTCTTATGGGCATAGGAAATGAAAATGCGGGGCGTATCCTTGTATTCAATCCCTTCCAATATCTGCTTCGCAGGAATCCGCTTGCGGCTGCCGTTCCGGCAAATCATATCATCGCCATGCTCGCCATTGTCTTCCAATTCCTTGAACTCGAACATCGTGGCATTTGCCTTATCGGCACAATCCCCACAATTACAAGCCACCAACTCCTCATATTTCAAGCCCTTGAACCGCTGGTGTATATCGAACAGCACCTTGTGAATCTCAGCGAGGCGGCGCTGGCGCTCCGGCCCAACGACCTTGATATTGATTTGCCTCGAAAACGCCTGCTCTGTCACTTCGGCCATCGTACCTTCTTCCCATTCGAGCGTCACGCCCGTGCGCCAGACATGCGGCGAACGGATATGCCTACTCATGCGGGCAATCAGGCTGGTGAGCATCCCGGCGGGCATGAAGGTGTATTCGAAGCGAACGTGGATAGCTTGGCGGCTTGGGAAACCCGGAAGGCGATTTTCTTCGAGCGGCAAGAGCTGCGGGGCGATGTACTCGTCCCGGCTGCCCTCTACCGGATAGCAGAGGTCGAACTGCTGCATCAGCTTGAGCAATTGCAGACTGCTATCCAGGAAGCGTGGGTCATTGCGCCAGCAATCCGACAGCGCTTTTTCGGTGAAACGCCCATCGTTCTTCACGATGCTTTCCGAATCGAAAGCCTTGTAAATGGCATCAATGCACCATTGCGGCTGCAAGATGACTAAGTTTTCCAAGCCGAATACATCGGGAAACCAAAGCAACACACCGAGGTTGTGCAGCGTCTGCGCCAAGATGCGCATGGAATCCTCGTCAGTAATGCCCTTCGATTGGCAGACTTCCTGAAACTTTGTATAGGTGATGCGTTCATCCTTTAATTCGCCGAGCGCCTCCCGTGCATGTACCCAATAGGCTGGATAGGGCTTCCCCAATACCTCCAGATTGGTAAAATGGCTTTCCACCGTCCCTTTCATACGCTCGAACACACCAAAGTCCTTGTCCGCAAAATCCACATCGAGTGGTTGCGGCACCACACCGGGGAAGGCATCGAAAAGCTCCTCGCCCGGCACGATTTGCCGAGGGCTTTTGTCCTTGGCATTGAACAGCATAAGGATGGGACATTTATCTCCCGCCCGCAGCCGCACGATATTGAGCCAATAGTAAAAATCCGTGTCGTTCTTGCGGTTGTCGTTGAGTAATATATATAGTGTGTCAGGCGTCAAAAAGAACTGATGCGTGGCATGATATAGCTCCTGCCCGCCGAAATCCCAAAGGTAAGCAGTGAGGTCTTTGGCAGCGCCCTTCACCTCGCCACGGAAAGGGTAGGGTGTGACGTGAATGCCTTCTGTACGCTTGTCTGCCAGATTTGGTACTGGATGTGACGGATTCAATAGTTTTTGGATGAGGGTTGTCTTGCCGCTCTCGCCAGCTCCTACTACGACGATTTTGGCTTCATAGAGTTTTTCCTCACCTTGTTTGGCTTTTTCCTTAAAATATTTTAGAATAGCTGCATTCCCTTGCTGAACAATTTCATAGGGGGGAGTAATTAGGGGGCAGTCTTTGAAGTCAAAATTGTTCTTTGCAGCATAGTCGTTAAGAGTTACTCTTATTCCTTTACCAATGAAATGAATAATTGGTGACAAGTCACTCACTTGCGTTCTTGAGCAGTCAAATTGCTGAAGGTTTGTCAGTCTAGAGATGGGTAATAGGTCTTTCACCTGCGTAGCTTGGCAGTTAAGTTGTTGCAAATTCACGAGTCCTGAGATAGGTGACAAGTCTTCTACCTGCGTGATATGGCAGTTAAGTTGTTGCAAATTCACAAGTCCTGAGATAGGTGACAAGTCTTCTACCTGCGTGATATGGCAGTTAAGCTGTCGCAAATTCACTATCCAAGAGATGGGTGACAAATCACTCACTCGTGTATTGCCGCAATGAAGTTCATACAAATTTTGCAACCCATAGATAAGTGACAAATCGCTCAGTTGTTTATTCCCACTAATATCCAAACTTTCCAACCACACGCACTCCCATAACTCCGTAGGAAGGTTGATAATGTTGCATTCTCTGAGGTCAAGTTTTTTTGCTTTAGTCTTTATATTTTCGGCAATGCGCTTTAGGGCTTTTTTTGACATGGCTATTCATTTTGAATCGAAAAGAAAACCGAAAGGTAAGGAAAAATGGTAGTCTGAATCACGGATTTGCCCCTGACCCCTAAAGGGGAACCCACGGAATTCAATCCCTCGGAACGCCTAAGTTTTTTGGATAGAATTAAAGACTTCCCAGCCTAGGTTCCCCTTTTGGGGTCAGGGGCAAACGCATGTGGCTTCGGGATTTTTTGTTGAAAGACTAAAGCTCTAAGCTTCCCCCCCCTCAATACCCCACCATCAACTCCATCGCCGCCGACATGCCGGGGAACTTTTTCCAATGGCCTTGGCTCCCAAATTTATAGAAATGAACCCCGCCTGATGGCATGGCGATCGGCATCGAGAGGGCCGTGCCTCTGCCAGCATGATAGACCCATTCCACGGACATGACCACGTTGCCTTCCGCCACCAGCCCGAAGGGGCGGAGGTCCACGCCCACCCAACCCCGCTGCCGCGGCTTCAGCTCGACGATGATGTTTTCCTTGAGCAATGGCCGGCCGGGGCGGCCACGTTCCAATTGGTACAGGTTGACCCGCAGGCGCACCGTGTCGAAGTTGTTCCGAGAAACATAGAACCGGAAACTGTCCAACTGCACTTGACCTTTTGGCAAGTTGAACTTCCGGCCAATCTCGGCACCGAGGTTTTGGTTGGGCTTGTCGGAGATGGCGAAATTGACCGCCATGCGAGTACCGGGGCGGTCCATGCCGATGGTCTTTTGCTTCGCAAAACTGGGCCGCACCTCCACCATGGGCAGGTCGTAGGCAGCGCTGGGAAGTTGGATGTCGGCGTTGTCGCCCATGGCGCTGCGATAGTGGCCAAGCTGCCAAGTACGCCCTTCATGCCCCACCGTGGAGAACCGGATGGAATCGCCCTCCCCAACCGTGGCAGGCAGGTAAAGCTGGAAGCTGCCATCCAAGCCGCTCACCGTCCCGATGGAAGTGCCCACGATACCGATGTTGACATAAGCAAGTTCATGGGTGTGCTCGTCCACCACCTTGCCGCTCAGCAGCCGCTCGTTTTGCGCCGACATGGCTATTGGCAGGGCAAACAGCAGCAATAGCATACCTATTTTAGAAGAAAAATATTGGGCTTGCACTGTCTTGACGGGTTGCGCAGTCGCAGCCTCGCCGGACCACCAGCGGCGGCCCCTCACTTCCAGCTTTTCACCCATTTTGCGCCTGTGGCGCAAGGTCAGCACCACGGAAAGCCCAATGGTAGCGGCCCGAAAGACGTTGGGCGCCCAAGTGCCGAGTGCATTGTCGCTCACGTCGAATAGCTCCCAGGATAGGTTCATGAAGAAATGGAAGCTCATGGGCACCCACAGGTTGTAACCCCATTCCACGTACAGCCAACTGAACCACATCCCACCGAAGAAAGTGACGAGCAGGATGCCAACAAGCTCGGCGGGTTGGTTGCCTTGGTAGAGATGTCCCGTTGCGAAGATAATGGCGCTGGCCATACCCGCCCATACGAAGCCCCAGCGGGCATGGCGGAACAATTGCCCGAAGAGCATGGCCCGGTAAAGCAGTTCCTCGCCCACGGCGGCCAGTAGGCAGCCCACTAGGATAGCACCCAAGTCGAACTGTAGTTTAAAGCCCACCAACAAGCCTGCGCCCAGCAGCATGGGCAGCGTCCCGATGAATCCCGCCAAGATGCCTTCCTTGGCACGGCTGGCAAGCCCCGCCTCGCTGGTCATTTTCTTGAAGCCATGAAATATGCACAGCACCAACAAGGGGAAGGCCACGTACCAAATGCTTTTGTAGATGACGTTGCGGATTTCAGAGTCCAGTTGGGTGTACCAATCCATCAGCAGGAGCAGTTTATAGCCATTGTTTGACAATAAAAAAGCGGCGATGGTAAGCAGGGAAATGACGATTCTTTTTTCCATGATTTTGACTTTTTTTTGGTTGAAAGTGGCGGGGTAACTCAAAGTTTCGCCGTCACTAAATTATCATGGAAGCAAAGCTATGGGCGGGAAACAAGCCTGTAAAGGGCAAAGGGCCGGGTGGCAACCAGGCGGGGCGAAATGCAGCAATTTGGGGTGAAATGCACGCAGTTGGGGTGAAATGCAAGGGGTTACAATCGTTTGAACAACTAGATTGCTCTTCAGCGCAATCAGGCGATTAACGCAAGGACGCCAAGACGCAAAATTTTATAGTTGCTTGCGTCTTGTCGTCCTTGCGTTAAAAAAAGATTTTCGCCGACGGCGAAAACTTCAATTAGGTATGTAGTAAACTAGAATCCGCCAATTTGGCCAATACTTCGGCGCTTCGGCCCCTCGCCACTGGTACGGACGCCTCCTCCAGCTTGGCGAAATGGAGGCGGTATCCTTGGGCATTGCCGGATACCCGCTCGACCAACGCCAAGTTGACCAAGTAGGAGCGGTGGCAGCGGAGCAGGACGGCATCGCCCAATGCGGTTTCCAGTGCCGTCAGCGTGTTTCGGAGGATGGCCCGACGTGGCAGGTCGTTTTCGAGGTAAAAAACCTCCACGTAATTGTCGGCAGCTTGCAGGTATAGCATTTGGGAGGGCAACAGTTCCAAGGCTTGCTTGCCGTTCTCGTCCGGCAGTGCAACGGGCTTTTCGCTGCCCTTCGTCGGCGGGTGGGCGAGGTGGCTGTTGGCAGTCGCCGCCCCCTTAGCATGGTGCTTTAGCCGCAGGATATAGCTCCCGATGACAAGCCCTGTGATGGGGAAAATGGCGATGGACAGGGCAAAGGGGAGGAACCCCAAGAAGCCCCGCCAAGAAATCGGGTGGCCCAGTCCGAGGTCTTTGTAAGCATAGCACGCTGCAAATACCAGCGTGAAAATCGCCGCTGAGAACAGGATGTCCTTTCCCACCGTCCATTTTTCTTCTTCGAAGTGGTGGGGGAAAAGCTTGATTGGCAGGTTGCAGCTCAGCCAAATGGTGACGGCAATCACCAAGCCATAGCCCGCTAGAAAAAGGTACTTGGTCTCGCTCTGGAACTCCCTGGTGCCGAAGGGCTGGAACACCATGAGGAACACGGCCACGAATACCCCCACGCCCAATGAAAACGGCAGGCTCGAAGCAAAACCAGTGCGCAGTGGATATGGTGCGGTCAGGAATCGTAGCAAGGTGTTGGATTTTGGGGCAAAGGTAGGACAAGGGGTTTGTTTTTTGGTTTCGTTGCTGGGATTAAAGGTCGTACAAATAATTACCGTGGGCTGGAGTTAGGAGGTAACTTGACCATTAAATAGCGTCTGATTAAAACCAAGACCCACTTCTAGCCCCTTTTCCGATCTACATTCGTCGGCATTGACACGCTGCTGCTTACCAATTCTTACGGCTGCGATAGCCTTGTCATCACGACCACCAGTTTTGATACTGGTGCAATAAGCATCACGCAGCCTGCCTCGCAAATCCGCTATCCCCGTCGTTTCGCCACTGCCCCCGGCGTCTCCTGATTGCACTTTGCAATAAAAAGAAGTGCCTGAAAATCAGTTGAATAACTAAAAAAAAGTCCCTAATTACAATGTTCATAGATTACATTTGTCCAAAAAAATCCTTATCTCTGCCAAGGGCCGAGGCGCAAAAGCCGAATGCGTGAATGAGGCTACAAAAATCATAATGAAATGCAAGTATTTAAAAATCTGTTCACACTTCTGGCCATTGCACTAATCTGCTCGTGCCAGCATCAGCAGCTAAGCCCTGAACCAGCTGCGGAGGCAAGGCCAGCCTTTGACGAAGCTGCTGAAACTACTGCCATCATGGAGGTAATTGAAAATGAAACCAAGTGCTTCTTCGACGGCAACTATGAATGCTGGGCAAAAAATTGGAGCCACCAGCCATACGCTATGCAAGCCTGGAACAACAGCGGCGGGACCTCCGACGCCGCTGTGGGCTGGGAAAAAATCAACGCTCAGGGCAAAGGCTGGATAGAGGACAAACTTAGAAAGCTAGCTTTGTAAAAGTGATCCCGGAGAGGCTCGAACGCTCGACCCGCTAATTAAGAGTCAGCTGCTCGACCAACTGAGCTACGGAATCTTAGAAAGGCCGCAAAGGTGATTTTTTTGTGTGCCTGCTCACCTTAATAATCCCACATACAATGCAAGGAGGAAGAGGGACGATGGCGATATTGCACCAACAGAAAACTATGCTAAACTTTGGTAAAGAAGGAGCGGGAAATACGGTAGGAGAAAGGTAAGTGACCTGATGACTTCGAAGTTACCAGGTCAATATGCTTCAACGATATGGCTTTCTTACCCAAAAATCGACTCCACATCTTGCATCAAGTAGTCGTACTGGCTGGTAAGGTCATCGAATTGTCGCTCCAAACCCTCAGTGTGGTCAGCTTCTTTAGCCTGCTGGATCAACTCAAAAACCTCTGAACTAAAGCTGTCAATTTGACCCAAGGCCCGCTTGAGCTTTTCGATGGAAGTGGTAGGTAGGAAAGACTGGGAATGCTCCAATTCTGTATGGATGAATTGCCTCATGCCGGAAAGTGTCTCCATTTTTGACCAAGCGGCATGTTGTAGCCTTGTGGCGGTGGTGTTCATAGTCTGTTGTTTGTTGTGTTTGTTCTTACTAAAAGTACAGCAAGGAGACGAAGCTTCAAAGATAGCCTTTTATTTTTAAAATGGATGGTTTTTATGCAGGTCAATCGTTATCGGAGGTCTCAGCAGGTGGAATTGCCATTTGCTTGCGCTTAATTTTTTTCAAGTGCAAAGTTCTTCGCTAGGGATATAACTTTGACACAGTTTTTAGAACAGCCTTGGATTTATACGCAACAATCCGCCGAACCAACACCTATTTTTAAACAAACAAAACCGCACCATGCCAACCAACCCAGCCACCACCGACATCACCCCGAAGTTTCCCGATACTTCAGCACTCGTGGCCCATGCGTTTTTATGGATAGAATCCCCCGCAGGCCGCTTCCTCGGCAAGGGTAGGGTAGAGCTGCTGGAAAAAATCATGGAGCATGGCTCCATCTCCAAGGCGGCCAAGGCGATGGGCATGACCTACAAAAAATCCTGGGATCTCATCAGCTCCATGAACAGCCAATCGGCGATGCCGCTCGTGCTCACGCAAACAGGCGGCGGCGGTGGCGGTGGAGCGGTCGTTACGGAAGCGGGGCAGCAGGCCATTTCGCTGTTCAAGGGGCTTCGGCAGCGGCTCGACGCCTTTATGTTGGAAGAAAATGAGCGAATAGCGGCGGTTCCGCAAGGTTAATCGCCGCATCGTTATATCTTTGCGGATATAACGATGCCAAAATGAACAAACTTTTACTCCCCTTCGGCTGCCTGGTCTGCTTCCAGACCCTCCTTTTCTCCCAAAACGATACCATCAAGGTAGACACCATCCGGGAAATCGTCGTGACGGCCTCACGGGTCAGTGAACGGCGCATGGCGGCGCCCGTCAGCGTGGCCAAACTCGACGTGCGGGACGCTGTGGCCTCTGCCTTGCCGTCGGTCTATGACGCCTTGGAGACCATGAAGGGCGTGCAGGTCATCTCTCCCAGCCTTGGCTTTCGGGTCATCAATACCCGTGGCTTCGCCAACACGACCAACGTTCGCTTTGCGCAACTGGTGGATGGCGTGGACAACCAATCCCCACATATCGGCGCACCCGTGGCCAGTGCGCTCATGCCCAACGACCTCGACCTGCTCTCGGTGGAGGTGGTGGCGGGCGTGGCCACGTCTCTCTACGGCCTGAACGCCACGAACGGCCTCGCCAATTTCCAGACGAAAAGCCCCTTCTATTCTGACGGCATCAGCATCCGCCAACAGGTGGCGGCCTATCAGTTCGGCAGCCCGCACGACGTAGCCCCAGAGGTAATGAGCGAGACGGCTTTGCGCTTCGCAAAGGTTTTTTCGGACAAATGGGCCATCAAGCTCAATGCCAGTTATTCCCGTGGGCAGGATTGGGTGGCCGACAACCGCACCGACCTGTTCCCCAATGGAAACAAGAGCGCTGGCCTGACCGGGGCCGACAATCCCGCCTTCGACGAAGTGAACGGCTACGGCAATGAATCCTCCAACCGCCGCACCGTCGCCCTCGGCGGCAAGAACTATGTCGTGGCCCGCACCGGCTACCGGGAGCCAGAAGTGGTGGACTACCAAATGCAGTTCCTGAAAGGCGAAGCGGCGTTGCATTTTCGGCCTTCGGCCAATACGGAGTTGAGTTATACCATACGTGCCAGCAATTTCGACAATGTCTATCAGCGCTCGAACCGCTTCCGGCTGAAGGATACCGCCTCACGCAGCAGGTGGTGCAGTTCAAAAGCCCCATTGTGCAGGCGAGGGCGTATTTGACCAGCGAGAACACGGGCAAGTCGTACAACCTCCGCTCCATGGCCGAGAACATGGACCGCCATTTCAAGCCCGACACCGATTGGTATGCCGACTACACCGCCGCCTTCAACGATGCCACCACCAACGGGGCCAGCCTCGCCGATGCGCATCGAGCCGCTCGCCTCGCCGCCGATGCAGGCCGCCCCATGCCCGGCACCGATACCTTCAATGCCCTGCTCGACACGCTCGGCGACATCAACAATTGGGACAAAGGCGCTGCCCTTCGGGTAAAGGCGTACCTCGCCCATGCCGAGGGCACTGTGAGCCTCGGCAAACTCTTTAGCTTCACAAAAACCGACTGGCAAGTAGGCGCCGATGGCAGGAATTATATCATTGTGCCGGACGGCAATTATTTCATCAACCCGGAAGAAACGGACAAAAACCTGAATTTCTATAAAGCAGGGGCTTTCACGCAAGTAGCCCGCTCTTTTCTCCATGAAAAACTGCGCCTGAGCGCCACCCTGCGGGCGGACAAATGCCGCTATTTTGATTTGGTGTGGAACCCCCGCCTCACAGCCGTGTACAGCCTTACCCCCGACCATAATATCCGCTTCTCGTACCAAAATGGCTACCGTTTCCCCAGTATCTTCGAAGGCTATTCCAATATCAACAGCGGAGGCGTGAAGCGCATTGGTGGTCTGCGGGTAATGTCGCAGGGTATTTTCGAAAACATCTTTTTGAAAAGCTCCATTGACAAGTTCCAAGCGGCGGTGAACACCGACGTGAACACCAATGGTCTCACGCAGGCCGCTGCTATTGACAAAAACAAAGACCTGCTCAAGCGCAGTGACTACGATTACCTCCAACCGGAATTCATGCGCTCCTATGAGGCGGGCTTTCGGGGCGTGTTTTTGAAAAAACGGCTGTTCATTGACGTGGATGGCTATTTCAATTTCTACCGGGACTTCATGGCGCAGGTGGAAGGCAGCATCCCAAATACCGATTTGCAGCCCGACGTCCCCACAGCGCTGTTCAGCCGCAGCACACAGTTCCGCTACCGCCTCTGGACGAACTCCAAGACCGAGGTAAAGAACTACGGCGGCAGCGTGGAAGCCCGGTACAGCCTTGGCGAGCATTGGGTGGCTTCTGCCAATTTCACCTACACCACCCTCAAGCGCACTGACCGGAGCGATGGCCTAGAAGACGGTTTCAACACCCCCGAATACGCCGGAAACTTTGGCCTGAGCGCCCGTAACCTTTGGGGTCATTGGGGTTTTGGACTTGCCAGCAGGTGGCAGAGCAGCTTCCTATGGCAGTCCTTCCTTGTGAACGACACAGTGCCTGCGTACAAGACGCTTGATGGCTTCGTGAGCTACACCTTTGCGCAGCCAAACATTTCGCTGAAAATTGGTGGCACCAACCTGCTCAACGATTACTATTTCTCCATGCTCGGCGGGCCAGATTTGGGTGGGTTTTATTACTGCACGGTGACGGCTAGTTTCTGAATCACGGATTAGGCGGATTAATTGATTACACGGATTCATGACGATGCCCTCCGTGAAATCCTTCCATCCGTATAATCTGTGATTCAGACAAAAAGAAGCGTATTTTGAGCAAGTCATTCCCTACCTTCGCCCAAAAGCATCATATGAAACGGTTCCTATTTTTTCTTCTTCTTTTCGCTGCGCAAATAGCAACTGCCCAGCCCGATTGGCAGCCCCTCTTCAACGGCAAAGACCTCACTGGCTGGGCCATCAAAGGCGGCCAAGCCACTTACCGGGCCGAGGGCGGCGAAATCATCGGCACTACCAAGGCCAACACGCCTAACACCTTCCTTTGCACCGATAAAAACTACAGCAACTTCATCCTCGAACTGGAGGTGAAGGTGGACCCCACGATGAACTCCGGCATTCAGTTTCGCAGTAACAGCTTGCCCAGCTACCAGAACGGGCGGGTACATGGCTACCAGGCAGAAATTGACCCAAGCCCCCGTGCCTATAGCGGCGGCATCTACGATGAGGGCCGTCGGGGCTGGCTGGCTGCCCTCGCCGAGAACGAACCCGGCCAACGGGCTTTCAAAAACGGTGATTGGAACCACTACCACATCGAGGCCATCGGCCCGGTGATGCGCATCTGGGTGAACGGCATGCAGACCGCCAACCTCGTGGACGACATGACGATGACGGGCTTCATCGGCCTGCAGGTACACAGCATCGGCAGCGCCGTTGAGGAGGAGGGTAGGGAGGTTCGCTGGCGCAATATCCGCATCAAAACCGAGGGCTACGAAACTGACCGCTGGCGGGTGGAGCCTACTTGCCCCGAGGAAAACTACCTTATTAACACACTGACGGATAACGAACAGCGCCACGGCTGGAGGCTGCTCTGGGACGGCAAGACCTCCAACGGCTGGCGCTCCGCCCGCTCCAACGAGTTCCCCGCCACCGGCTGGGCAATGAAGGACGGTGTGCTCACCGTGCAGCCATCTACTGGGGGCGAAAGCACCGGCGGCGGCGATATCGTGACGAGGGAGGAGTTCAGCAATTTCGAACTGAAACTCGAATTCAAAATCACCGAAGGTGCCAACAGCGGCGTCAAATACTTTGTGCAGCCCGACCTGAACCAAGGCGCAGGTTCAGCCATCGGCTGCGAGTTCCAAATCCTCGATGATGCCAAACACCCCGACGCCAAACTCGGCGTGGCTGGCAACCGGACGCTCGGTTCGTTGTACGACCTCATCCCTGCCGCCAATCTGTCCGTGCCCAACCGCAACAAGGAATTACGTGGGGTAGGGGAGTGGAACCAAGTCCGCATTATTGTTCAGGGCAACCACGTCGAGCATTGGCTGAACGGCTTCAAGACGCTGGAATACGAGCGGAACACGCCCATGTTCAACGCCCTCGTGGCCTATTCCAAGTACAAGGACTGGCCGAACTTCGGCAACTGGATGCAGGGGCATATCCTGCTGCAAGACCACGGGAACGAGGTGTCGTTTCGGAGTTTGAAGGTGCGGGAGTTGTGAGTTTTTTCAACACGGAGGCACAGAGACACAGAGAGGCACTAAGGATTATACTATCTCATTGTTCCTCTGTGTCTCCGTGCCTCCGTGTTGAATTTTATAAGGTAGTTTTGCCCCATGAACTTCTACGACACCATCGTCCAAATCCTCCTCGAAAACAAGCCACTGCTGCTGTTCCTCGTCATCGCCATTGGCTATTTCATTGGCCGGATAAAGATTGCGGGCTTCAGTTTTGGCGTAGCTGCTGTGCTTTTTGTGGGGCTTGCCTTCGGTGCCATGCACCCCGGCATGGCCCTGCCGGACATCATCTACATGGTGGGACTGGTGCTGTTTGTTTACACTATTGGCCTGCGGTCAGGCGCCAGTTTTTTCGCTTCCTTCAAAAAATCGGGCTTGCGGGACAACCTGCTGGCTATTGGAATCCTGTTGGTTTCGGCGGCCATTACCATCATTTTGGGTAAAATAATGGGCGTGAAAAGTACGCTCATGGCTGGGCTTTTTTGTGGGTCATTGACCAACACGCCTGCCCTCGCCTCGGTGATTGACATTCTGAAAAACACGCCGGGCCTCTCGCCGGAAGCCATGCGGGATTTGTTGGCCGAACCAGTGGTGGGTTATTCACTGACTTATCCGATTGGCGTGATGGGGGTTATTTTCCTGTTCCAATTGGGTATCAAGCTCTGGCGCATTGATTTCAAAAAAGAAGGCGAGAAGACGGCAGAAATCACGGGCGTCAGCACGGAGGAACTGGAACACGTGAACGTCGTCGTGACGAACCCACGTCTTATTGGAAAAGACCTGCAAACAATTGGCGAGTCTGGCGAGCTGCACAGCCTCGTCGTGTCCCGCCGTTTGCCGAAGGGCGCCACCGAAATCGAAATTCCGGGGCCAGCGACCGTCATCCAGCACGGCGACATCCTCACGCTGGTCGGTCACAGCTCCGAACTGGACAAGTTCCAGGCGCTTTTCGGGATGCCCTCCAGCCGCGACCTATCGCTGGATGGCAGCACCATCGGCATGCGGCGCATCTTCGTTTCCAACAAGGCGGTGATTGGCAAAGCCGTGCGGGAACTGGACATGTACCAACGTTTCCACGCCATCATCACCCGCATTCGGCGGGGCGACGTGGACCTGCCGACCAGTGGCGACATGACGCTGGAGGGGGGCGACCGGGTGCGCATTATTGCCCCGAAAAAGGAGTTCAAGGCCATCAATTCGTTCCTCGGCGACAGCTACCAGCGGCTATCGGAGGTGGATTATATCAGCATTTCCATCGGCATCTCGTTGGGTTTGCTGCTTGGCATGATACCCATCCCGCTGCCGGGCGGCTCGTCGTTCAAGCTGGGCTTTGCGGCAGGGCCGCTCATCGTTGCGCTGTTGCTCGGCAAACTGGGCCGGAGCGGTCGCATCATCTGGGTCATGTCGTACAATGCCAATTTTACCCTTCGGCAAATGGGGGCCGTATTCTTTCTGGCGGGCATCGGGCTGAAGGCGGGATACTCGTTTTACACGACCTTCCAATCGGCTGGTTTTCAGATGATTATGATGGGAGCGGTGGTCACGCTGTTCACGGCTGGGCTGACGATTCTCATCGGACGGCTGTTTTTTAAAATGCCCTACAACCTGATGATGGGCATGATGTCGGCGCTGCACACCCAGCCAGCCTGCCTCGCTTTTGCCAATGAAAAAGACGAGACGGGTGCTGCCAACATCAGCTACGCCACCATTTTCCCGACGGCGATGGTGGTGAAAATCTTACTGGCGCAGGTGATTTTGGGATGGTAATTGCTGCATTATACCTGTAATAATCTTACTATTGTAGTATATTCCAAAGGATTTCTCCTACTGCAACCATAGTGAAAACCTATTGCCATTTTTAGCGTAAACAAGCATACTTGTTGGTTTTCGAAGCTTATCGTCGCTATCATCTTTACGCCCTATTTTCCTTGGACAAACTACTTAAATGCTGCGTATTTGTAAACGGTTCGTCTTCTTGGTTTTGATTTTCCAGTCTGCTTGGCTAACCTCGGTACAAGCGCAGGGCTTAAATTTCAATCACCAGGTACTCAGTGTGGAAGACGGACTGGGCAGCAGGGAAGTGCTGTGTGGCTTGCAGGATAAACGAGGGTTTTTATGGTTTGGCACCCGCAACGGCCTCAATCGTTTTGATGGCCAACATTTTACTCTGCTCACCAAACGGGATGGACTTCAACGTAATCGGGTGGTCAATTTGGCGGAAGACCACGACGGAAACCTTTGGATTGCCTATGGTTTGGAGGAAGGTAACCGGAAAGCGGATGGCATTATTGATATTTATAATCCAGTGACGAGAGAATTGAAGCCGCTGAAGGAAAAATTTCCCGATGCCCCATTCGATAAGGCCCCTTTCACTTGGATGGTGCCCAATAAACAGGGCGAGATATATTTCCTGACTTTGAATAATCTTGTGTTCCGATACAGAACGGGGAAGGGATTTGAGAAAGTGGCGAACGCATCGGGCGCTGCGGATAAATTGAAAACTGATTTAAACTTTAATCCAATTGCAAATGGGGATGGCATCGCTTTTAATGAGCGAAACCTGTTTTATAACGACCGCTTTTTAAGCAATGAAAACTATCGGCATTCCCTTTCCTATTTCAATGACGAGGGAGGTTTGGAAATCGTTGCGGTGGCTAAAAACAGCAACCAGCGCCAGCTGTTAATTGAAAAATACATACCCAATGGGCAGCATACCACAGAACGCAAGCCTTGCGATTCGCTGACTTATGCGGTGCTGAATAACTTGGATTATTATTGGGGGCATTGGAACGAGAAATTTGGTTCTTCTATCATATTGCCTTTGAAAATGGGGCTTTTCCTGTTCAAGGATTATGCTTGTACCAGATTGGAAACCGGAGCGGAAACCGAGAATGGGTTTTCATCCAACCTTAGTTACTTTACGGACAGGCAGGGTATTTATTGGGTTTGCACGGCCAGTGGTTTGCATAAATTTTCACCACAACCCAAGCGGTTTCAGGTGCTGTTTAACAAAGCGGCATTTGATACGAGAGACCCATTGGGTAATCAAATCAGGGCCATTTATGCAGATGATAGCGGTAATATATGGGCAGGTGGGCATTTTGGTTTGGTTTATTATAATAAAAAAACGGGGAAATACCAGTCGAGGCTCAATATTTCGGATGATGCTTGGATTCATTGTTTTGATAAAAGAGCAGATAAACTATATTTTTTTGGGAGCGGGCTTTCGTATATTGATTATCAGGGCATGGAATTGGGCGATAATTATGCACTTAAAACAAACCTGAGCGCAGAGCAATACCTTTCCACCATTGGTTTTGTTTGGGCAACGTTTCCGCTTTCCAATGACCGCTACCTGCTTGGGAACCACCTCGGTGGGTTTATGCTTTGGAACAGCCATGACAATAGTTTTAAAAACCTTGAATCCTGCGGAAGCCCGGTTGATTTTTCGAATTATATTTTGAAAATAATATACAGCCCCAAAGACCAGCATTATTGGGCAGTCGGTGGTTCGGGATGTTATCGTATATCCAAGGAGTTTTGCGTGACAGACTATTATGGCACGGGGAATATAGCGGATGAAAAATACCGACTGCCTGTGGCGGATTTGCGGGACATATACGAGGATGCAGCGGGTGTTTTCTGGCTGGCGACCAATGGGGAAGGGCTTCTGCGCTGGGATAGAAAAAATGCTGATTTTCAGGCTTTTACGATACAGGACGGGATGCCTTCCAATACTTTGTATTGCATTCAGGCGGATGATTTTGACAACCTATGGGTCAGTACCGACAATGGCTTGGTGCGCTTCAATAAAAGCACGCATTATATCAATATTTTTACCACAAAAGATGGTATTGCACATAATGAGTTCAATCGAGTTTCCAGTTTTAAAGCGGCGGATGGCACCCTATATTTCGGAGGTATTGATGGACTCACCGCATTTCATCCCCGTGATTTTGAAACGGATAAATCGGAAGAATATATCCAGTTACAGGTGACCAATTTTTCCCAATTTTTGAGAAGCGAAGATGCCTTGATGGATATGACCCACGAACTGCTGACAGATAACGCCATCATCATGCGCCCCGGCGATAAGTTTTTTCGATTGGAGTTCGCCATGTTGGATTATCGCTCGTCCGGTAGTTTTTACAAATACCAAATCGAAGGCTTCGACAAAGAATGGCAATACATCGCCGAGCCGCTGCTTCGGATAAGTGGGCTACCGTATGGCGATTATACGCTGCGCATTGCCGGGCAGAGCTATTTGGGTGCGCTGGCGGTGCAGGATTTGGTGATTCCGATTCATGTGCTCCGCCCATTTTACCTGACTTGGTGGGCCTTTACATTGTATGGTTTGGCCTTCATTACCTTTCTTTATTTGTTCCGAAAAAATCAAGTCAAACGGGCGCTGGAAGCCGCAGACAAGCAGCGGTTGCAGGAGTTGGATTTGCTTAAAACGAAACTATATACCAATATAACGCACGAATTTCGGACTCCATTGACAGTAATATCCGGCATGGCCAGTATGATTGAAAAACCCGAAAACGCAAAAAAACTTATCCTAAAAAGCAGTGACAGTTTGCTGCGATTGGTGAACCAAATGCTGGATTTAGCGAAGTTGGAATCCGGCCATTTCGAACCAGCATATATTCAGGCGGATGCTGTGGGCTACGCCCAATACCTGACGGAATCCTACCAATCCTTTGCAGCGAAGAAAAATATAAACCTTGTTTTTTATAAAGAAACTGACCACTTGGTCATGGATATGGATGAAAAGATGATGGAAAGCATTCTAACTAATTTGCTGTCCAACGCCATTAAGTTTTCGAAGGAAAATGGCAAAATCATCGTACATGTGAAGGAGGAAAGCGGTCGTTTTTTAATAAAGATAAAAGACAATGGTATTGGCATATCACCGGATAAATTGCCGCATATATTCGACCGCTTTTACCAAGTAGAAGATACGGTCACTCGTAAAGGCGAAGGCACTGGGATCGGCTTGGCGCTGACGAAAGAGCTGGTGGCTTTATTAGGAGGCGAGATAACAGTGAAAAGCCAGCCGGGAGAAGGAACGGAATTTAGGGTGAGCCTGCCTATCCACCATCAAGCACTTGCGGGGGAGATTCCAATCGTGATGAGAGAAGTGGAGGAATGGCCAGCAACCGAGTCCGTTTTAACAATGGAAAACAAAGGCGACCAACATCCAGACATGCCGTTGCTATTGCTCATCGAGGACAACGAAGACGTGGCTACTTACATCAAAGCCTGCGTGCAGGAACGTTACACGGTCGAGTGGGCGGCGAATGGGGCCATTGGTATTGAACGGGCGCTGGAAACCATTCCCGACATCATCCTCAGCGACGTGATGATGCCGCAAAAAGATGGTTACGAAGTTTGTCAGACCCTCAAAAACGACGAGCGGACTAACCACATCCCCATCATTTTGCTGACGGCAAAAACGGCGGTCGAATCGAGGTTGGAGGGGTTGGGCGTCGGGGCAGATGCCTATTTGTCGAAGCCATTTTTAAAGGAGGAACTTTTTATCTGGTTGGAAAAACTGATAGCCTTGCGGCAGACCTTGCAGGAAAAATACAGCCGAACAGACTTCAACGCCAAGGCTCCCGCCGCGATGGAAAACCCGACTGTTATCGCCTCCGATAGCTTCCTGCAAAAAGCGTCCAATTTCATTTTGGAGCAGCTTGGAAATGCAGAATTCGGTAACGAGGAACTGGCCCGGAAAATCGGCATGAGCGAGTCGCAACTGAACCGAAAAATAAAAGCGCTGACGGGCAAAACCCTGTCCATTTTCATCCGCAGCATCCGCCTGAAGGAGGCCGAAAATTTGCTCCAAACTACCGACCTGAACATCTCCGAAATAGCTTACTCCGTCGGGTTTGCAGACCCTTCCTATTTCACCCGCACCTTTACGCAAGAATTTGGCGTAACGCCCAAAAGCATTCGCAATTAACTGACTTTGAATGACTTAGATTTCGTCCTGCCGAAATAATACCAGTTTTTTTCTCCGTCCTGCCGATTTAGTCCTAGCATTTGCCGAAATAGTGACAGCTGTTTGGCAGCCCTTGCCTGTATCTTTGAGAGCAAGGCAAACCTCACCGCTATCGTCTGATACCACCCCATTTTAAGTGAAGAATCAGCGACTTTAATCGTTGCTTTTGATTCGATTTCCGACCCCGCTGAAGCTATTTCTGAAATGCTCGACTGACGGTTTTATCATGATTTTTATGAAACAATCTATACCAATTCAAGGCAAATTGAAGCGGCAAATTATGCCTCCGTTTTCTAGGAAATGGCGGTCGTTTTTCATGCTTTTTGCAGGCCTGTTTTTTGCGAATTACGGCGACCTTCACGCCCAAACCGTCGAAGACCTAAAATCCGACGTACAGGAGCGGGTATCCGACCCTATGCAAATCCATGGTAACATCGGCCTGACGCTCGGCTACTACGACGCTTTCGGCACGGCCCTCCGCCGGGACCGCTACTCCTACCTCCTGAATGGCAACCTGAACCCACGGCTTTTCGGCATTGACTGCCCCATCAACGGCAATTTCAGCCAGCTGGAAGCCAGTTTTTTACAACCCTTCAACCAGTTCGGCATCAGCCCACAGTACAAATGGGCGACCGGCCACCTCGGCTACCGCAACCTGACCTTCTCCCCGCTGACGCTGAACGGCCACACCTTTTTGGGCGCTGGCGTGGAGCTGAAACCGCCGACCAAGTCCCGCTTTTTCGACCTCCGAATCAGCGCCATGTACGGTCGGCTGCGGCGGCCCGTGGAGCCGGTGGACGTGATAGACCGGGAGGCGCTGCCCTCCTACCGCCGCATGGGTTATGGTTTGAAACTGGGCATCGTCGGCAAAACGAAGGCCGTGAACTACCTCGACTTCATCCTCTTTCGGGGCTACGACGTGCTGGGCAGCATCGAGGCGCCCTTCGGCAACGACGCCGTGAAACCGCTGGACAACCTCGTGCTCGGCATCTCCGGCCAGTACCAGCCTTGGAAGTCGCTGACCTTCCACGCCGACTGGGCGAGCAGCGCCCTCACCCGTGACCGCCGCAGCGAACTAGCCGACGAAAACAATACAGGTTTTTATGGAAAATTGGGCGGCCTGTTCACCCCCCGCATTTCCACGCAGACCAATCAGAGCATCAAGACGAGCTTGGAGTACCAGTTTTCCACCTATAATATAGGACTAAGATACAATCGGATAGCACCTGACTTCACCTCGCTGGGGTCGTATTTTTTTCAAAATGATTTGGAGGACGTGACCGTCAACGCCAGTGCCAGCCTCCAAGAGGGCAAGGCGATGGTGAGCGGCAGCCTCGGCTTCCAGCGGAACAACCTTGACAACAAGCTCAACAACCAATCGAAGCGGGTCATCGGCTCGGTCAATTACAGCCAGAACGTTGGCGAAAAACTCAATTTCAACGCCAGCTATTCCAATTATTCCTCGACCCTTTTGGTGACGAAACAGGAGCTGTCCGATTCTTTGAACCTCTTTCAGGTGTCCACGAGCTATGGCGTGGTGACGAACTACAATTTCGGCAGCGATGAGAAAAAACGATCCTTGTCCCTGAACCTGAACTACCAGAACGCCAACGCCCGTGACGAGTACCGAATCACGGACCAGAACACGGATTTTTACAATGCCAACCTGTTTTACAGTGTTTTTTATAAAAAATCGAATACTGGTCTGAATGGGGCGATTAATTTCACAAGGAGCATTACCGAAGGCAACGAATCGCTGATAATCGGGCCGGGTGTCGGGGCGAACAAGTCGTTTTTGGACAAGAAGCTGCGTGCCCGTTACTTCCTGTCGTACCGAAACAGCTACCTGAATGGCAGCTCATCATTTGGTGTGCTGCAAAATCGGTTTTCGATTGATTATTCCATCCTGAAACACCACCGCATCAATTTCACGCTGAGCCATTTGTATAAAGTGGATTATATCAACAGCGATAAATCATACTCGGAGATTCAAGGGCTGATGGGGTATCAGTTTAGTTTTTGAAAAATGCTGTTTGCATTTTGCCTTTGGCTATTGGCTGGCTAAAAGCAAACAGCCAATAGCAAACAGCCAATAACAAATAGCAAAAGATTCATTTTTATGAAAATAGTACGCCATATAATTTTATTGTCCATCTTCTTAATAATGGGCAAAACAGCTTTTGGGCAGGTATATCCGGTCACGGTGCATGTGCAGATTAACCCACCGACCACGACTTATCTGACGGATTTTACCCTGTTGGGCGCTGACCGTTTGTCGGTTAATTTATTCCTCAATGATTTTAATGAGCCGATATATGATGTACGTTTAAAAATAACGATAGAAGGCAACGGCATTTTATTATCCACGCACCCCAGTTATGTACCGCCAATGATTACGCTTTCGCCCGGGGCGAACCTGTTTTCGGGCAGTGACTTGGCGAATTACCTCAGTCCAAACCACATGACCCTCAGCGGCATTAGCGCCACGGCATTGCAGCAGGGAGGCTCTGGTTTGCCAGAAGGCATCTATACTTTTTGCGTACAGGTTTTTGATTATAAACGCCCTGCTGTGGCTATTTCGCTGAATGGTTGCAATGCCAGTTTGCTCCGCAAAAACTACCCGCCAACGTTGGTGGCACCGGCCTGTAGTTCGACCATTCCGGTATTTGGTGGCAATGCCGATATACTTTTTCAGTGGCATTCCAACGCTGATTTGAGCATACCGACTTTGTATGAGCTGAGCCTCGTGGAAGTGCTGCCCGGTATGAACCCCGATGACGCCATGAACGGCTCGGCTACCAAAATTTTGGACTCGGAACCAGTCATGGGCACGACGTTTTTATATGGCCCGAACCAGCTCCCGTTGGAACTGACGAAGAAATATGCGTGGCGGGTAAAAACGCTGGATTTATCGGGTAATACCACCTTTGAAAATAATGGATTATCGCCCGTATGCACTTTTACTTATGGCGTGGATGGCAATGGTTTAGTGCCCCTCACCAGCCCAGCGATAGACCAACGGATGAGCACGGTGCAGCAATTGGCCATGAAATGGCAGCGGCCAGCTAACGCTATTCCCGGTCAGCAAGTATATTATAAGCTGAAGATTGTGCGCATGTTGGACGGCCAAACGCCAGAGATGGCATTGGAGTTCAATCCGGCCTGGTACGAGGTGGAAACACCCGTCATTCCTGGGAATGCTTCGCTGGTGTTGCCAAATAACCTGTACCCATTGCCGCCAGAGGAACATTATGCTTGGGAGGTGAAGGCATATTCCGACAACAGCGGTGTGGAGGAGGAAGTGGCCGTCAGTCCAAAGTGGTTTTTCAAGTCGGCACCCGCCGTGGAGCGGTTCAAGGCGGGCAACCCTGACTGGCACATGGTCACGGTGACGACCCTGGCTAAAAATGAAAATGTGGCCAATAACCAGAAGCGGATTTCAGGCGTCGGCACCATGAAAATAAGGGAAAATGGGGAAGAAGTCACCCTGCATTTCACGGATATAACCGTTGGGCCGTTGGATGATTTTTGGCAATTAATGGCGGGCAGTATTATCGAGCCATTGAGCAATTTTAAGGTAAGAATGGACAACAGCGGCAATCCTGCTGGCGATTCCACGAACTTGGACAATTATGGCCGTGCGGATTTCATAGCCACGCATGTTATTGTGGAGAAAGACGACCTGAAGCTGCGGGGAAAACTGCGCTGGGAGTTCCCACATGCGACTATTGGCGGCTCGCCCGTGGTGCAATCAGTGGAAGATGATGTACTTTATAATAAGCTTAAAATAATTGATTATGAAATAGGCGTAGCGGCCGCTAGTTTTAATTTATTGGATCCGTATGGTTTTAAAATCGAGTATGCTGCCAGCACCAGTTCTGCCTCCAAATTCATTGTAGTCAATGATATATTGACCCTCAGCCTTGACGGTGGAATGACCACGCCCACCAAGGTCAAAAACATGGCAGGGCAGCGTATAACTTATCATTTCCAAGGGGTGAATAATCCCTATTATTTTACGAGCAGTAATGTAGAAGCTGACGATGATTTCAAAGTGGCAAATGGCACTTCCCTGCAAATAAACCCACGGGCCATGACCTTCGACCTGTCGGAAGACCAATCGCCGATAAGTGTCAGGGACTCGCTCTGGAAGGGCATGTATTTCAATGATTTTGTACTGAGAATGCCATCAGGCTTTGATGGGAGCGGCCAAGTCATTATTAGCAATGAAATACAAGCGGAATTTGTCGAAAATGAAGAAGAATATACGGAATGCTATGCCGACGTGAATGGCCTAAGCCTCGATTTATATTATGATTGGGATGTGGACTCAACTTCTTTGGAGGTTCCCATTGTGATGAATAGCTTTAAAAGCTCCTTGAGCAATATCAGTTTACTGGTCAAAAAAAACATGGTAATTGAGTCCAGTCAATTATCCGGTTTTTTTGGGGTGCCATTCCTTTCGCCGGGAGATTTCTTCCTGTTTAATATGGACATTACAAACAATGGTTTTCAAGAGGCATACCTTGACGAAGACCTAGGCTTGACCGACTATGAATTCAGCATGAACGATGATGACTATGCGAAGGCGGTGGTCATCATTGTAAAACAAGCCGTATTGGCCAATCGCAGTCACCTTCGAATGACCATTGACCTCGTATGGCCCGCATTGGACCTTGAATTAACAAACGTCCCGAATTTCAATATTTGGGGAGATGGAAAGTTGGGCTTCAACACGCCCAATGGGTCTCAAAGCCTGGCCACACAGGTAAATGGATTTTTGCCTGGCAACCAGTCATTTGAATTTACAGTGGACATGGTTGGGGCAATTTCAGATGGAGGGGATATGGGTGTGAACGTGGAAGGCAATGTGCCTGTAGCCGAAAACATCTCTGGGCCTACAGGACCACCCAGGCTAAAAATCGGGTCGGCAAAAATGGCAAGTGATAAGCCTGGCGCCGGAACAAATCCCCCAGACCCAAACGCCCCTCAAGACATCAGCTTTCTGGGTTTAGTAGGAGCGGATGGCATTAATTATTTTGGAGATGGTAATTATCGAATGCAATTAAGGGCGAATTTGGGGCCGACCATTGGTTTTAATGTCCTCGCCATGTACCAATCCGATGACCCCGTTTGGGGTGACGTTTTGTATTTTCTCGCAGATGCTGATTTTGGAATTCCTTTAGTTACCCCAACCACTTACCAATTCCTTTTCCAGTTTATTTCAGGAAGGACAAAGCATACATATCTTCCTGGTACGCCATCCGAAAATCTCCCCCCCATTTACTCCTATTGGTTTTTGGAGCTGGGCATGGGGACTCTCGAAAAGGCAACGGCAGTGGCGGAAATGGAGAAATGGGTCAATGAGCAAAAAGCAACGGCTTCCAAAAAATTGGACAAAGGAGCAGACCGATTGGCGAGGGCTTATGATTATTCGGGAGAAAAGATGAACATACTTTCTGCAAAAACAAGCGCTGCTTATACCGCATTTAGCACAGCGTTGGCAGAGTACTGGGCTGGCGACCCCAATGCCCCCACTGCCGAGACTGGCCCGGGGAAGTTTGCAAGGGCGAAAAATGCGTTGTACAAGCTCCAATCCAAAATGACCATCAACAGCAAGCGGTTGAAGTGGATGTCGAAAATCCCTTACGTGAGTGCCGGTGCAAGCAAGACTTATAATGGCGCTAAAACTGCGTATAAAGCCACGAAGAAAGTGTGCAAAGCCGCCGCAAGGGGTGCCAGTGCCGGCGCTTCCGGCGCTTATGCTGGCGCTTCAAGTGCTGCAAGCGCCGCTCATTCTGGCGTCTCCAGCGCTGCAAGTGCCACAAAAAACGCATGTTCTACCGCGGCTACTTCAACCTATAATGCGGGTGCCTGGGCAGGAGGGAAAATCGTAAAAGGTGCTCAATTTACCGCTAAAAAATTCAGGGATTTAGGGGACTCCAGCGTCGGCAAAAAGGCGAAAAAGGGCTATACCGCAGCGAAAGCGAAAGCGAAAGCACTTGCAAAGCCGTTGCAAGGTCTCCCACAGGGAATCCCAATAGCGGGCATACTCCTCACCGGCCTACAGGGCAGGCTATATTACCACATGAGCCATGATGTCACCAATGGCATTGTAAAAAGTGCAGTAACGCAAGCAGCTGCGACAGCGGAGCAAGGAACTTCAGACCCTAACTCTTATGCCCGGATGGTCATCCCCGAGTTTCCGGCGACCACCACTTTCAACTATAAACCCGACCCCAATACCTCCTTAGGCATAATGCTCATGGCGAACGTAGAGTCCGTTGAAGCGTGGCCCAGCCTGGCCATAACGGGCAAAAAATTCCGTGGTTACGGCGCCATTGAAGTAGCTTTCAACAACAGTTTTGGCATTCAGAGCTTCGGGATAGAGGTTTCAGGCGGATATATGAACTGGACAGTACCTATAATTATTGACAACTCCATGCTCAAGGGATATATGAACCTTGGCTACCACGCACCTGAGAGCAAATGGCGAGCATCAGGGTATTTTATGACCGAAACCAATGCACTGTGTGGTGTGGGTGATTTTGATTTTACCACCACGCCAGCTTCAACATCGGTTCGCATCGGCTCACCTCAGCGTAAACTCTACTTCGTAATGGGGTGTGTTGGTTATTATCCACTGGGTTATCTCGATTATAAGAAAAATGCGACCACCAATTACCTGGACATAGGTTTGGGAATAGGTTGGCAAGCTACCCACCGCTATAAAATAAACCTTGTATTGGCAGAAGTGACGCCGTATGCGACAGTTGGATTAGAGGCTGGACTCGCCGCAAAAATCAATTTTGACCCAGTGGGGCTTGAGCGATTTGGCATGTGGTTAAATGCTTGGGCGAGGGTGGGGATTTATATTGATTGGCCTTGGCCAGTGCCCGACCAAGACTTGGCGGTCGGTCTCAATTTGGGTGGAAATATAGATATAATTCCAAGCAACATTCGATCGTGGCGGGTACGAGGAACGATTAGCGGCGTCGTCGTAGTGGGGCCGTTGAGTTTTCCTTTCTCTGTTCCATTTGACAAAGAACTTTAATTAAACAACCAATAAACAGTACTATATGTATAGGATTTGCTTTTTAATGGTATTCATAATTGGGTGTTCCATCTCCATCATGGCGCAGCAAAAACCCAATCTATTGCTGTCAAAAGTGGTGGACAACCATACCGTTCAACTGAAATGGTATGGCCCGGAGGTGTACAATACCGATGCCGTCAATATTTACCGGAAGCCCGTGGATGCTGCCGATAATGAATGGACTAAATTGAATAACCAGCCAATTAGCAGGCTGGAAAAAGTACCAGACGCAGCGCCCAATTCAAAGCAAATGCTGTTTGCGGAGACCATGAAAAAAGGGATTGAGGAGCGTTCTAAAAGCATTTTCGGACTGCTCATATTGTTGGAGTCATTTGAATCCCAAAATTTCGCCCGATACCTCGGCTTATATTTTGAAGACACGACGGCTACCAGCGGACAGACTTATTTATACCAAACAAGGTTGGTGAAAAAGACCGGAAAAGAAACTGATTTTGCCACCTCCGAACCAGTAAAAGCTATTGTTTCGATGCCTTTCGAGCCACCTCATGCCATAGAAGCTGACGGCGTGAATGGAAAAGTGATGTTCAAATGGCAAGTGGAAACCACCCGGTTTTATGGTGTCAATATTTACCGCAGTGAAACACGGAATGGTGAATTTGAATTAATCACGCCACAGCCCATCCTTTTTTCACAAGTGGTAAAAGCGGACAGCACGATTGGCTACCCCGATGTGTTTTATACCGATGACAGCCTCGAAATAAACAAGAGCTACTTTTATTATATGGAGGCCCGTGGCTTCTTCTCTGATAGTAGCGTGCCCAGCGAGATATTGGAAGTATTGGTGAAAGATAAAATAGCGCCTGTGCCAGTCCGTGGCCTCGCTTTTGAGCGGCCTGATAAGGAGGCTTTGGGGATTCAATTAACTTGGGAAAAGGGCCCGGACATAGACCTTGCAGGCTATTATGTGCAGCGAAAAGTAACTGGGGACTTCGTGACAGTCAGCTCATTAATTCCTGCTGAACAGACCAATTATACGGATTTACCACCCAGCCCAAACAGTTATTTATACCGAGTCATTTCTGTTGATAGATCCGATAATCAAACACCTTGCGAAGACATCATCGTTCGGGTGACGGATAATATACCCCCTGCCCAGCCTAAAAACCTGAAAACGGAGGGCAAAGAAGGCGCCATCATCCTCAGTTGGGATGCAAATGCAGACGCCGATATTATGGGCTATTATGTATATCGCATGGAAAGCGACCTCAGGAATCATGAAATGCTGATGCTTAATGCCGATTTTGTCTCCAAAAATGCCTTCATAGATTCTCTACCGAAAATCGCCAAAAACACCTTCGTCTATCGGGTGGCTGCTATTGACTCCGCTTGGAATATTGGTCCAAAATCAGAACTTTCAGAAGCGAGGATGCCCGATGTGACAGCACCCATCACCCCATTTATCCGGCGAGGATACCGTGAAGGCGATGCTATTCGGGTAGAGTGGCTGCCGAATCTCGATATTGATTTGGCAGGATATGAACTCTACCGCAGCGAGGCCCTGGACAGCAATTTTCAATGGGTTTCCATGCACCCTGCCGGTTTGCTTGATACCAGTGTTTTGAATTTCATGGATACCAATTTAAAAGCTGGTATGACATACGCCTATCAGCTTTTTGCCTTGGATATGGATGGCAATAAATCGGCTCCCTCCAATATTTACAAGGTAACTACCAATCCGCCAGTGGTGCAGGTTCCACCAGCACCGAAGCTCAGTTTGAAATACGATAAAAAAGAAAAATCTCTGAAACTTAAATGGAAACAAGAGCCAAATGATGCGCTAACTGGCTCGGTTGTTTTCCGCAAGGAAGCCAATGGTCGGTATATTCCATTGAGTGGTATGTTGACCAAAGAAAAGGAATATACCGACACGGATTTAAGCCCAACTAAAACCTATACTTATCAACTAAGAACCTACTATGCCGACGGCAACATGACAACGTCAGAACCCGTGGCCATTGTGGCGGAATAATTTCCATTGTTCATTCTTCAACAAAAATTAAATCATTATACTTCATGAAAAATTTATTCTCAAACCTTTTTAGTTTTCTGTTTTGCAATCTATTATTGATGCTGGGAAGCCTGCAAATACTACATGCGCAGAGTAATAACAACATGGGTGTAGGCACCACCACACCTCATGCTTCAGCTATTTTGGATGTATATTCCAACACTAAAGGCTTGTTACTACCACGGCCCACGGCTGCACCCACCAGTCCTGCGGCTGGTTTGATGTATTTTGGTGGGGGCTATGTGAATTATTTTGATGGGTCTGCTTGGCGGGCAACAGGGCTTTGGGGCCTCAATGGTAGCAAGGCTTATTACAATGCAGGTAATGTTGGTATCGGCACTAATAATCCAACAACTGCAAAATTGGTGATTAATGCCGGATCCGGTAATACAGGTATTGACTTGGCCTCCTCAGATAGTTACGTTGAGATGCGGGTTATCAGGAACTCGCTATCTGGAATTGACAAGCATTTATATATAGGCTATGGTGCTCCAACCTCAGCCAATACGTATCTTTATTCTGGTGGGACTACCCCAACGATGACTTTGAAAGGCGGCAGTGTGGGCATCGGTACGGACACCCCTAACAGTAAGTTGGGCGTAGCCGGTGGAATAGCAGTTGGTGCTGGTTATGCTACTGCTTCAGCACCAGGAAACGGCGCCATTATCGAGGGCAAAGTTGGCGTCGGTACAAGTGTTGTAGGCAGTTACCAAATGGCGATAAAGCACGGTAGCTTTGGATTACAAATTCAAAGTACCCAATCAGGAACTGCTTCGTGGGAACTTTGGCAGAATTCACCTAGCAATGTTGATTTACAACTTTATACTACTAATACTACTGGGGGAAGCGACCTTGTTGGAAGCTTTAATTATTCCACTGGCGTTTACAGTGCTAGCTCTGACCGTCGCCTCAAGGAAAATATCAGCCCACTCAATAATATCCTACCTTCCCTCATGCAGTTGGAGGCAAAAAATTATACTTATAAATCTGACCCTAAAAAAACATTGAACATAGGTTTCATTGCTCAGGATGTAGAAAAGATATTTCCTGAAATTGTCGTTCCGCCTTCGATTAGTGAAAGAGGGGAATCTAATTATCTTATGAATTATTCTGGCTTCGGAATAATTGCTGTAAAGGCCATTCAAGAACAACAAGTAATCATCGAGACCCAAGCCAAAAAAATTGAAGCCCAGCAAGCTGAAATAGACGCCATCAAGAAAGCCCTTGCCAAATCAGGCATTAAGCTCGACTGAGTTAATATTCCAATAAAACCAAAAGCCTCAACAATCAGACACGGACACAATCAGCAATTATGAAGAAATATTCGACCATATCCTGTTTGGCAATTATATGCCTGTCATTGCTTGGGTTCAATGGGCTATGCCAGTCCAATGGCTTCGGCATGGAAATTCAGCAACAGCCAGTATTTATGCCTGTTTGCGCAGGTGAGGGTTCTAGCCTGAAAGTGCAGGCCAATGGGAGTGGTCTCAGTTATCAATGGCAAGTTTTCAAACGGTTTGGTAATTATGAGGATTTGCAGGATACTGCTGGTTATAGCGGTAGCCATACCGCTCAACTGAATATCGCTAACCTGTCCAAATCCATGAGCCAATATTCTTACCGCTGTAAAATAAGCAATGGTGCGGGAGAACTATATACTGAACCTGTATTGGCGGAATTAAAGAATGCCGTCATCAATTGGCAACCAGCCAATGG
>JBGSWN010000217.1:0-11957 GCA_041752395.1 Saprospiraceae bacterium
CAATGCGGCACCTTTTGAACAAAAATATCAGCACCAAACCCCAGCCATGGCTCAAAAACTGATTGATAAACCCCTGACTATCAAAGAACTACTGTTATGGAGACCACAAATATTGCCATGACTTAATCGTTCAGTATCCAACTTCTCAACTTTCATATTGTCGAACTCAAGCTGCAAACGCACCTTTTTCAGCAGTTCTCGCCTTGCGCCAGTCGAGTTCAAAAAACGGATGAGCGCAACCCCAACTATCGAACTTTCCATCCAATTTCCCTTCTCAGAAACCAGGACTTTTTCAACTTCTTTTTGAGTGGATTCTGTGACATCGAAATCACCGTTCAGCACGTACAAATCATTGCCTTCGTCAATGAAATTTATGTCCCGATAAATTGGCCTCAAATAGCTCATTTCAATGTTTGATTTTGTCGTTACCGGCTTGACTCAAATCCGCCGTTTGCACGTTCCCCAAGGCGCTAGTCATTATCCCTTTCAGTGCCGCTCCTCCATCATTCGGAACAGGAACCCAAGAAGTAAAACCCTGCTTGATTTGGATCAAAAAATTATTGATTTTCGCAATCTCATCACGCAGCACCGGCAGCTTGACAATCCCTTCATTTTCACCTCCGTCAATGACCATTTGGTCGAAGTCTGAAAACACCAAAACGAAGGCATCCACATCGTTGCCCTCGCTAAATCCGACCACCACATCCGACCCAACTGTAGGGAAGACAACAATGCCATCCGGCTCAGAATCCTCCCTTGCCTTCAGCTTCACACCCAGTATCGGCGCATCGCCATTCAACGGCTCCACATCGCACGTTTGCGAGTCATTGTCCACCGCTGTCACAACACAGCGGACAATTGTCAATTGCACCGCTTCTCGTGCCGTCTTTTTCAATATTTCACTGATTCCGCTCATGCTTTTTTACCCAGTTCAATTTCCCTTCTAAACCCATTCATTCCGAACTTCGTGACCACCTTATCTACCAGGTACTCACCAGCCCGTTCCGGGTATTCGCCGCCCGAAATAACCGCCACATCACCGTGCAGGCATTCCGGTTGGCCAAAGGTTTCAAACGAGCCACGATAGCCCGTATAAATCAACCGCTTCAATTCCTCCTTGGCGCTTTTCTCCAATTGGCTCTCGCTCAAGTTGTAAAAATGCAGCGTCCTTTCCTCACCGTCCGGGTCACCAAATTCGTATGGAATTACCTTCCCACTTGGTAAGATGCTAACTGCCCGAACTTTCAGTTTCACATCATCCTCACGCCTGTAAACCAGGCTATCGGAAATGATGTTCTTTTCAAACTGATAAATCCGGCGCTCCTCCTTTGTCAGGCTATAAGGAAACCCCACATAGAGTACACCTTGCCTGAAGAAGGCATAGAAACCGTAGAGTTCCCGCAGCTTCTCCAGCACCTTCGCAACGCTCACCTTCGAAATGCGGAAAGGCCCCAATTCGGCCTCTACTGTCACCAGTTTCACATCGCTTGGCAATATCTCCCGGAGCATCGTTTTTAAACTAACCGAACGCCACGCTTTAGTGATGTTCGTCTGCTTCAGCGGCCACATGCCGTCCTCGCATTTTATCTCGACGGGTATCTTCGAGCCAATCTCAGAAACATACCCCTGAAACTCCAATTTGTCCTGGTAATCCCAGCCCAACCAAACCTCTACCTTGTCGCCCCTTTTTATCAGGTCCCGGAGGCGCTGTTCCTTCCATTTGATTCGCCTTGGCAGCTTGATGGTGCAGGTGTCCGTAAGTCGCTTCCAAGTGCTTTCGATTTCGACCTCGTTCACGAAATCAAACTCATAATCGCCAATGACGATTTTGCAGGTCAGTTTTGGCATCATACGAATTGCGCATTGTTGACCCGAACCTCGTTCCGGCGCATGAACTGCATCGTCTCCCCATCCGTCACCACATCGCTCGGTGGTGCATGTCGAAACCTTACCGTCGTCCCAGCTGGCACGTTCGCCAACAGGTCAAGACCAGGATTATCCTCAAGCACCATGAACACGGCCTCGATGTTGCCGTACTCCTGAATGGCAAGGTCAAATGGCCCTTGCCCCAGCTCTGTTTGCTTTTGATAAAACTCGTCCATTTTTAAAACAAATTATTTTAAAGCCCGTCACGCAATTTCACCTCGATAGGCTCGTCACTCCAAAGGTTCAAGGTATAGGCCATCACATGCTGGTAGCCCTCCAACTGGAAAAGGGAATAATCCCGAATGACCACCTCGTCAATGCCAAGCCAATCGAACAGCTCACACTCGACCTGTATCGCCTGAGGCACGTTCACCGTCTCCATGAACCAGCGCACTCCCTCTTCAGGCGGCGCATCCGAATCCTCGTTCACGATGAGGCCCCGAATTCTAATGTCAAAATCATCGTCCGAAATCAGCTCCTTTACCGAACCATTGCGCCCCGCTATTTGAGTGCGCTGGATGATTTTCGCCCGGTTGATTTCTACGATGCTTGCCGCTGGCATGTCCCAGTCTAGGTAGGTCACGTACTGGATTTGACCAGTATCATCTTTCACCGGGTAGCGCCCTCCTTTGAGGGCCAGCGGCATGATGATCGGAGTGCCCAAAATGCTCACCTTATCGCTCTCCGTGAAGCTGATGTCAAGCTTGTCATACTTTTCCTCCAGAGAGGTAGGCACGATGGAGCCGGTCGTCGTCTCGTAGCGTTTCACGCTACCAGCGCCAACGAGAAACGCCCTTTGGAGCAATATGGACAAGTCAATTTGAAACACTCAAAAACGGTTTTTTGCTTCGTTGATTCGCACCCATTTCACCATCTTCCATTTTCGCCAAAATTCCTCCTCAGGGAGTTTTTCGGCATCGCAGTGGAAGTAATAGCTGACGAGCGCAATCGCCTGGCTCAAAAAATCATCCTGGCCGATGTCAGGATACAACTGGTCAACCTCGGTCAGATAACTTCCGAGGTCACTGCTAAAAAACTGAGGTACGGGTAGAACTGAACAGCCCCGGTCAAGGCAACAATATCATCCTTGTCCTTGAATCGCTCATCGCCACCCAGCCAGCAATGGTTCATGCCCATAATCCCAGCCTGAATAACCTTGTCCTGTCGGGCAAACTCGACCCCACGGCTATAAAGCAAAAACTTGTTGTCTGCTTTTTTGGGTTCGATAAAATAGCCAACGGCCACGTCCTCTTCAGAAACCATGACCTTTAAAACAACAATGGAGTCCTTGCCATGCTTGGCTTTCAAGGACTCCAATACTTTGTCTGCTGCTGAGATATTTTCCATTTTTCGTTCTTGATTTAATGAACCAAGGGCAGTCCGAAAACTGCCCTTGCTCCCGAATTAAAGCTATGAAAACTAAAACGATTCAATCTATGAGTAAATCGGCTGAGCGAAAATAATGGGCACTTGTACCGACATCTCGATGTCACCCCTTGAGCCAGAAAGCCCACTTTCCAAAAACTCCGTAAAGGGCAAGCTGACAACCGTTGGCGCATCCACGCCATTGGCGAACTTAACCGTCAAGGTGAACGCCGGGATTTCCGTCAAATCCAGATAACCCGCAGCCTTCACCAGTGCGAAGAAATCCTTCGTCATCAGGGTTGCAGAGCCTGTATATTCCGAACCGCCCCTGCTCCTCGCCACCGGCTCCCGGCCAGCCCCCATCAGGTTCTGTTTGGCCGCTGTTTTCTTCCATTCAATAGCCGTCACCCCGGCCACATTGAAGTTGCCCAAAAAGCTGAAGGTCAAATCTGCGTATGAGAACTCTTGCCCATTAATCAACATGGTATTCGATTTTTTACTTTGAAAGTTTAAAACTGGTGCTGCAAGCGCCAGGCGATTATTCGCCCATCTTCACCAAGTCGCTAGGCTGGCCATCGCCGCCATAAACCACCCGGTAAAGGCAGATGTCGTTTTTCAGGCAGTGCTCGTTTGCAAAGGCGAAGTTCTTGTCCTCAAAACAGTTGCCATCCTCCGAGACGTAGGCAGGGTTTACCTTACCAGCAATACAGGTAACGACAGCCTTCTCCATTATCTCCTTGGCAGTTGCTGCCTCGACCGAATCAATGACCGCATCGAGGACATCTTCGTCGAGGTCGTCAACTGGCGGCTCAGGCGTCACCGGTGGAGCTGGAGGCGCTTCCTCAACTGGTGGCTCAGGCGTCACCGGTGGAGCTGTATTCACCCCAGCCGCAGCCTTGATTTCTTCCGTAGGGCTTTTTCCCGTATTATTTGAATTATGCTTAGACATGATTTTAATGCTTTTTAAGTGGTAAAAAAATTGGGACAAATGCCCCCTCAAATCAAGCTCCTGTTCAACCGGCTGTATAGCCGATGCTGACCCTGATTTCTTCTGCCTTTCCTTTCGGTACAATACCAAGAACCAAACGCAGAACACCATCAGAAAGAAATGAAGGATAAGCAACACCGCTGTCGTCGAGTGCAGGGTCCACCAAGACTGTATTGATTGAAGAAACCTCATTGCTCAAGCTGATAAGTGCCGAGCGAACATCTGTCTCGATGCCCTTTGCAGCTCCCTTGTCAATCCGACCAGTGCCAGCTTCCACCGGCAGCGTTTGGTTGATGTACGGAATGAGCACCGGACGAACCAGGCGCACGGCGTAGTTGATGACATCCCGGAGCTCGGAAGAATTGTAGTCATCCGTCACCGGCACACAGTTGGAGCTTTGGTTGAAATACACGCCATCGTAACCATTGAAGGCCCTGGTAAAGACATAACCCTTCGTGTTCAAAGCGTTTTGGTCACCAAGGCTCAAGCTGCTCAGGAGCGCCCCGCTCGAAAGCTTCGCACTCAGGAAGCGGTTCACTGCCACGCTCGTCAGGTTGTTGCCAACGATGGGCCTGGCGAAGCTCGCTGAAGGCGCTTTGTTCGTGGCCAAGCCGAGGTAAGCGCCCACTGCTGCCGTCTTCGCAAACAGCGCATCATCGTCCGCCCGCTCGCCGTCCTGGGCGATGCAGACTGACACATCCCGGTACGGGCCACCAACGATTGCTCGAAGGTCGGTCGCACTGCCCACTGTGCCGTTGAACTCCCGTCCCTCGATGACGATATTGTTCACTGGGCGGTCGTTCGCAAACTCATCATCGGCCAGTTCCTGGGCCTTTGGAATAGCGGCCAGCACATCGGCATCAACCCCACCGCTAAGGGTAGGAGTGTAGCCCGTCGCTGGATTTCTTACGACACCCGCCTTGCGGATGCGGCCACCGCCGTCCACCAGCACCTGCTTCAGGTGGGTGAGCGCCTTGTCGCACATCTGCGCCATGGTGGTGGCCTGCGCCACCAACCGGACATGCAGTTCGCCAGTCGGGTTAAGCCGGAAGAACTCCGCAATGTGGTAGTTCACGTTCACCTTATTGGTGGTATCGTAAGCCGCCGTCAAAAACAGGTCTTCAGCGCCCTTCAATGAATAGAGCCGATAGGTCGTGTTGAGCTGAGCACCACCTACAACGGACACCCCGCCCATCACCAGGGCAGCGACGCCCTCACCAGAGTCGGAGCCGAGGCGTCCGATGCCGCCAGCAAGGCGGACAATGAATACATTTGGAAGTGCCATTAGTATTGATTTGCGTTCATATTCGTGAACTGGTATAAAATCGAGTTGGGTGTAGTCATATTCGGGAAAATAGTACCTAAAAGTTCGTTCCTTGCCAAATAGGACTTGTTCGCAGGAAACGTATTAAACCCAATTGGACGCCTTGTTAAATTGTCTGTCACGATGCAGTTTCTATCCCAAAAGGCATTGACTGGGTCGCCAATTTCAATGTCATTTCCACTTGCAGCAAGCGAGTAGATATAATTTAGCTTTGCAGTTGCCCCCATGCGGGTAGCCACGTCGCTGGTGCCGGCCCCGTACAAAACCATACCCACTTGGCTTGCGTCAGGCGTTTGTTGTAGAATTGTATTGTTGTTGCAAATGGCCCCGGGAGGGCATTCTATGCCATACGTGCGACCAGAATATTTTGCGGTTGAAATAGTGTCTTTTGAGAGAAGAACCAAATTATCATTAAACTGCCAACCTACAGTCTGGTACAATGCACTGCCAGACTGTATGGTCTGCCAAGGTAGTGAACGCTGAACCTTTATCCCCTCTACAAATCCCAATATCTTATTGCCCCTCACTTCAACGTCCTGTGAATAATAGAAATCAAGATTGGTTCCTCCAGAATTTTTTTGCCTAAGTGCAATCTCCAATGGAAAATGGAAGCAGGTGACCAAGGAGTCATTTAGTGTTTTGAAATTCTCGATGGTGTTGTTTAGGAATTTTGCATTCTTGACTGTCCTTATATCGAAGACTGTACGCCGGAATTGTACTAGAAGGTTTAAGTAATACGTTCTTGCGCTTTCAGCAAAACTTTTGTGCATCGTTGCGTCGAAGCGGATTGTGTTGTTCGTAAACCGCAGAAAGGCGATATCATCGAAGATGAAAGTAGGGTCAACAAAATTGCAATTGTCAAAGGTTACATACAAGACGCCGTCACCCACCTCCAAACTATCACCAAGGAAGTAAAAACTTCCGCATTTGATGAAGTTGCTCCCAGTGACTTCCAGAAAATATTTCTGTATGTTCTGATTGAAGAACCCTTGATAACTGGCATCGAGAATACTCCTAAAATTCTCGAAATGACAATTGATTACTTTAGTGAGCATCGTGTCATCCTGCACAATGTCCAGCCCCGGCAATGCTGCCGAAGGGCAGTTCTTGATGATACAGTTTTGAAGTATCACCTCGCCCGGCCTGACCGAGTAGGTGATAAAGCTTTCACAATGCTCGCTCACCTGGTCAGTGGCAAGACAGACGCCATTTATCCTTAAATTATCTACAAAAAGTCCATTTTTCCTTGGCCCAAGCCCCGAGGAGGAGAGGTGTCCATAACTCCCATCCAGCGAATCGCCACGGCAGTCCATTATCTTCCCAGAAGCCAAGATGAAATTTTCGCCTGGCGTGAACCGCACATAGCAGTTTTCAAAGGTCGTGTTAGGCTCGTTTTTACTGTAAAATGTATGGTTGTACCTAAAATCCTGAATATACCTTCGCCCACCCCCACCTATGTTCAGTTTATTCCCATCTATATTGGCATTTCGCCAAGTCAGGTTTTTTACATAATCGCTGAACATCCCGACTTCCAACATAACTATTTTACCGCTGGTCCAGTTTGCCGATGGAGTGGCCGTCAAGTTGATGGTATTGCCAGAAATACTGGCAATCCTCACGTACAACGACTCATTACCTCCATTTCCACCGAAAGGAAGAGACTCGTCGATGATGTTCAAATATTGGCCTGCTCGAAATCCCGCAGCGGAGGCGACAGTTATGGTAGCCGTTGCTGTATTGCTGGTCGTGGTTGTTACGGGTGATCCCGTGCGTATTATAAGCACATGGTTAAAATCGTAAGTCGAGTTGTTGGGAAGTTTTTCGACCTCGTGGTCTAATATTATGGTTTGCTGTACCAGCCCAAAGATGATCGTACTCCCAGCAGGCGCAATGATACCCACGGCGTCCAGCCGGTCAGCATCGGAATGGATGCCCGCCGTGCTTGTAAGAAAGTTGCCAGTTACAGCACCAACCTCATCACGACCGCCTATCTCCCACCACTCGTGCGAGTATGTTTTATTGTTGATGACCCGTGCCCATTTCACGCCGTTCGTGGCCACGATTACCGTGCCACCGTTTTCGCTTCCAGATGCCGAGCGGACGAACAAGCCGCCCACTGTGGTATATGTCAGCCCAGTATAGGCACTCACCTTCGTGAAATTATTCAAAAAGATAGCCTTGGCCGAGCCCGTATAAGCCCGGAGATTGTTATAACTCCCAAGCGTATCAATTTCACTATCACGCTCACCAGATACCATCCAGTCACTGGTCGCACCGTTGAAAAGGAGGATGAGCCTATCACCGTTCTGCATTGTTATAGTCGTCTTCCCATCTATAGTCTCAGACCCGTTTGGGTCCACCACGAAAGAACTTCCACAGCTGTTGAAGATAAGCTTCACTTGGTCGTTGACACCCGCCGGTAGCGTTAGCGTCACCGGATTGATTGTCATGTTGATGATAGCCGCTCCCGTGCTATTGTTCACTCGCTCCAAAAACAGGTTCTCCCCCTTCAGCGCAGCACCGCCATCGGCAGCCAGCACCTTCCCCGTGCCAACAACCTGTACGGTAGTCCCATCGTCAGTAATTAGCGAATTGGTGAACGCACCTGAATTCTGGCGCTTTGGCAGGGTGTTGTCGGTTGTGTTGATGGTAGGACCGCCACCCGGTATTGCCACTGTGCCACCGCCATTGCTGAGCGTGAGGTTGGAGCCAGCTATCGAAAGCACCTGAAGCTCATTCGTCGGAGAGCCGTCCAGCTCCACCGTCAGCGCCGCATCAACCTTCACCTTATCAGCAGCGCTCATCAAACCCGCCAAACTTGTAGTGGCAAGCGGCACGGAGGCATCAGCCCCCGTGTTGCTCGCAATGTCAAGCCCAGTGCTCGTCCGGTTCGCAATGCTCAAGTTGGTCACACCGCTCACGTTCGGGTCGTTCACCAGTACCGAAGCGCCCTGCCAGTCTATGAACCAGACCCGGCCATCCGAGTGCCGCACGAACCGCATTTTGTTGGCCGTGTTGCCAGTTAGCGTAGGCACATAAGCAATAGGCGATGCGATGTCCGGCGTGAAGTACCGCTTCGCATAAGGAAACGGCATCTGCCAGTTCAGGTAGTTACTGCCCACCTTCGTCTGGAACGGAATGAACTCCGAACCGTCCGCAGTGGAGTCCACGGGGAAGTTGAACACATAGTTCTGGCCGCTCGCAGCCAGCCCCATAAAGATTATGTAAAAGCCAATCAATAACCGTTTCATTGTCATTTTTTTAATTAAGTCCAGTCGCCATTGTCGCCGGACCAGTTACCACCAGAACCCTCCCAAGGACCAGCGCTCACCGGAGACCCAGGGTTCGTCCAGGGCGCTCCGCCACCAGTGCCAGCACTGCCGCCCACCTGGTAGGGCGTGCCCACTGCACCAATGCCACTGCCGCCCGGAAACCCAAAGCCACTGCCGACACTTGGCAAACTGCCAGCGCCCACCGTGGCCACACTGCCCTTTGCAGGAACCCCGCTCCATGGAGCTTCATTCCTTGGGACCACCGATTGCAGCCCATTCGCCTGGATACTGCCAAGAGCAGGCCCAGCCGCAGCCATTGTCCCGTCAGCAGCCTGGAAGGCGGAGCCATTGCCCCCAAAGCCCGAAGCTGCCTGAACCCGAAAACCCGCACCGCCCCGCCCGGCGGCAGATTGGTTTCCAGCAAAGCCGCTGTTTGCGGTCGCTGGCATGGATGTGCGGATAACAAAGCCCATAGTTTCAAAAAAGAAGGCACATCGAAGCGGCATTTGTCATGCCCAAGGGCGCAGCTCCCGCCTCGATGTCCTTGCCAAAATTTGACAGGAATAAAAAAGAACGAAATTGAACTTCTTGAAAGATGCGGGGCGGTCTGGCTAGCCTCGCCGCCCCTTCATCTCGGGTTGTTGTGTTTTATTAAGCATTCACCGTGCGAAGAATCGCAGCGACGTGCTTGTAGTTTGCCGTTGTCTGGCCGAATGGGCCAACGAAGGCACGGGTACGAAAGCTGGCCAAATCCGCCTGCATACCAGGGTGGCGGTTCTGGTCGAAGAGTTCCGTGGAACCGAGGGCATTGAAAAAGCTCTCCTGGTCGGCGTAAAAAATGGCCGATTTCAGGTGCGTGCCCGGCGTGATGGTCGCACCGTAGGCCAGCTTCGTGGTCACGTTGGTGTACCAAGGCGTCCGGTTGTCGGCGTAGAGATTGAAGCCAGCAATGTTCACGACCGGCAGCTCGTTCAGGGCGAACACCTTTCCCGCCTGGAGCATGTAGCCCCATTGAGCGTTCAGGATGCTGTCGTTCGTGATGAGGTCCCAATAAGCGTCCACGTCAACCACTGCCCAATAGGTCATATTGGCCTTGCCAGGATAAGCGGCATCCAATGCCTTGCGCAGGCGGATGAAGTCGGCACGGATAAGCTGCTCATAGCCATCAGCACCGTTGGTGTTGGTGGATGCGGTTGTCAATACAGGCGTTTTGGCCGAGTTGACAGCACCAATCTTCCACATGCCTTCCTTAGCGATTTCGGCGATGAGCGCCATACGTGCATCCTCCATCATGCTCATCTTCTTGTCATAAGGCAAGAGCTGCATATCCTTGAAGGGAATCACCATCTGGTCGGTGGAGTAGTCGTCGAGCTGTACCTTGTCGGGCACGTCGGTGCGCAGGAACACGGGCAACTGCGTGGTACCGTTGGTATTAAAGTTCTTGGTGATACCCGGACGGCCACCCTTGTAGGCGAAGTTGATAAAGTCGTTCTCAACGAATGCGCTCACGTTCTTGCCGTGCGACAGGAAACGGTCGTTCTTGAAGAACTCGTCCTCATCGCCGATGAGGTAGTCAATCCAAACATCTGGAATCAGGTTAGCCATTTTATGCTATTTGAGTTTTACTAATAAGTTAATTGTGTTCAGCCCCCTTCGTTCCTGCCAGCACTGGTTAGCGCTTTTTCACCTTGCCCTTGCTTTGCAATTCAGCAATATGGGCATCGTACAGTTGCTGGAACCTAGCATCGTCCGTCGCCTGGAGCGCCGCCAACTTACCTTCCTTGTCCAGCTTCTTATACTCCTCCGCATCGCTGAGCTGTGCCGCACCACCAGCGCCGCCGCCTGATTTCCTAATCATTTGGTTAGGGTTTGTATAGGCGAGCATTCCATCAAGCACTGCCTTCGTGCCGTCGTAGTTCGCAGTGGCCAGCTCTTCCCATTGGGGAGCCTGACCAGCCGTCAGCTTGCCAGCGTCTACAGCATCGCCCACGAGCTTTTTCACCTTGCCCTCGCCCTGCTCTTTTTCCAGGGAAGCTACCTTTGCGGTAAGGCTGGCGTTTTCGGCAGTAAGCCTGTCAGCATTGTTCTTCAGCTCGGTGAGCTTGCCATAGACCGCCACATCGGCGGCATCCTCGCCGAGTCCGAGGGTCGTACAAACAAGTTTCTTGTCCATATCTGATTTTGTGATTGGTTGCTTAATAAGTGGAAGTATAGAATCAAGCGCCGACTCATCGCCGTCGCCGTTCAAAGCAAGTGAATGGTTGCCGTAGCTGAGGCGGTGGCAGTTGGGGTTGCCAGGTATGTCCGTGATGCTGCCCTCCTTAATCCGGGACTTGGTCACCGTCTCCCGGCTCTGCCCTGGGAGCATGAACACCGGGTCCTCTGAGCGCTCCACTATCTTAAAATAAATAGAGGCCGTGTTAAGGATGCCCTTCTCCACCTTCTTCATAATCTTTAGGGCAAACTCGTCATCCTCGTCAAACTCCGCATCGGCCAGCAGCTTGCCGCCATCCTTGCGGATGTTCACCCATTTCCCGATGGGCAACATCGTGTTGTTCTCCACGCCGTCCCAGCTCTCCACCGTGCGGTGGTGGTTGAAGAGCATGACCGGGTTTTTCTCAAAATCCGTGGTATCAATGCCCGAAGTCAAGACCCGATAGCCGTAGTCGTTGACATTCTCGTCGCTCAGGATGAAAGTAAATGGCATAAAGTATTACATGTCGTTTGTGATAATATTTCTCTCACAATGCAATGCAAAGATGCAGGGTATTTTTATCGTGCGCAAATCATATAATATTGAATGTCAGATATATTACGTTAAACTATTTCAATCATAGGTTTAATATTTTCTTTTCACAAATCGAAAAAAAGCACCTGCATATTTGCAGCATGGAAAATGAGTCACCGAAGCGGGGAAGGAAGTCCAAAGCGGAGAGCGACGCCTTAGAGGTTGTTTAAAAATCCTCAGCTAGTCTGAAAAGATGGGAATCAGTTGGATAATTTTGAGTTTTCCGAACCTTAAAAATTATCCTATCATGAAGTACGATTCAGACTTGACCGATTCCCAGTGGGAAGTTATTGC
>JBGSWN010000218.1:0-29505 GCA_041752395.1 Saprospiraceae bacterium
GGCATCGGTGCTCAGTTTGAAATCGGTCATGAGGATGCAGTAGCTCTGGTCGGCACCACGGCCCACCCGGCCCCGTAGCTGGTGCAGTTGCGAGAGGCCGAAGCGGTCGGTGTTCTCGATGACCATCACGCTGGCGTTCGGTACGTTCACCCCCACCTCGATGACGGTGGTCGCAATCATGATTTGCGTCTCGCCCCGCACGAAGCGCTGCATCTCGAAGTCCTTGTCGGCGGGCTTCATTTTGCCATGCACGATACTGATTTGGTACTGCTCGATGGGGAATTCCCGGCTCAGCACCTCATAACCCTCCATCAGGTTTTTCAGGTCCATCTTCTCGCTCTCCTCGATGAGCGGAAACACGACGTAAATCTGGCGGCCCTTCGCAATCTCCTCCTTCATGAACCCGAAAACCCGCATCCGGTGGTTCTCCGTGCGGTGCGTGGTGGTGATTGGCTTGCGGCCCGGCGGCAGCTCGTCTATCACCGACACGTCGAGGTCGCCGTAGAGCGTCATGGCGAGGGTGCGGGGAATGGGCGTGGCCGTCATCACGAGCACGTGCGGGGGCAGTGGCTTGCTTTTTTTCCAAAGGGAAGCCCGCTGCGCCACGCCGAATCGGTGCTGCTCGTCGGTGATGGCGAGGCCGAGGTTTTGGAACTCCACCCAGTCCTCGATGAGGGCGTGGGTGCCGATGAGGATTTGGATTTCGCCGCTTCGCAATTCGGCGAGTACCTTCTCCCGCTTCTTGCCCTTGATGCTCCCGGAGAGGTAATCCACCCGGATGCCCAGCCCTTCCACCAGCTCGCTGATGCCAATGAGGTGTTGCTGCGCAAGGATTTCGGTGGGCGCCATCATGCAGGCTTGGTAACCGTTGTCGAGCGCCAGCAGCATGGAGAGCAGCGCCACGACGGTCTTTCCGCTGCCCACGTCGCCTTGCACGAGGCGGTTCATTTGGATGCCAGCACCGAGGTCGGCCCTGATTTCCTTGACGACCCGCTTCTGTGCGCCCGTGAGTTCGAACGGCAGTTTTTCCTTGTAAAAACGGTTGAAATGCTAGCCCACTTTTTCAAAAACATAACCTTTGATGGCCGCCTTGCGGCGATGTTTGCTCTGCAACAGGCGCATTTGCAAAAAGAAAAGCTCCTCGAATTTTAGGCGGTTGGTGGCAGCATCCAGTTCGTTTTGGCTTGGGGGGAAATGTATCCAGCGCAGGGCATCGAAGCGACTGGGCAAGTGCATTTTTTGGAGCAAATAATCGGGCAGGTTTTCCGGTAAATCGGCTGGCGTCAGCTTCTCGAAGAGCGCCTCGGTGAGCCGTCGGCGGCCCTTGGCTTCGAGGCCCTTGGCGTTCAGTTTGTCCGTGCTACGGTAAACGGGGGCGAAGGTGCGGGCTGCTTCCAAATTCTCCTCGCTCACCTCCTCCAGTTCGGGGTGGGTGATATTGATGAACCCGTTGAAACTGTTGATTTTGCCGAAGGCAACATACGGCGCACCGACCTTCAAATTCTTCTCCAACCAGTAAACTCCCTGAAACCAGACCAACTCGACGACGCCCGTTTCGTCCCGCAGCCGCCCGACGAGCCGCCGCTTGCCGCCTTCGCCCATGACGTCCAGTTTCCGAAGGATGCCCTTGAGTTGCACCTCCCCGCTTTCCTCACTTAACTCATTGATTTTGTGAAACTTGGTCTTGTCCACATAGCGGTACGGGAACGCATAGAGCAGGTCGCCAAAGGTATGGATGGCGAGTTCTTTTTTGAGCATGTCGGCCTTCACGGTACCGACGCCCCGGAGGTATTCGATGGCGGTGTCGAGCATTTGAGTTTGCAGTTTACCCCTTTGGGGTTCGTCAGGGGACAGCCGGCAGTCGGGGACTGCTGCACAACAAGTATCGAGCTGGGCAAAGATAAGGCTGTTTTTAGGTCTGGGAAGACAAGACGGTCTTTGTGTTGTCTAGTTTTGCTTTTTTGATTTTTCGGTACAATGCACGAGCATCATCATCACTATCATATTGCATTTCCTGAAAAATCTTGTCAGAAAGGACGTTGTTTTCATACATGATTTTCAATATAGTTCCTCTGTGGAGTCCACAGTTCATTTTATGATAAATAGCTTCCAAGGGGGCTTTGCATAGTGGCGATGGATTCGCATTATAGATATCAACAAGCCCAAAGACAAGGTGGTGGATTGCATCGTAGCCATCCGTTTTTTCAACCAAATCGGTTAAAAGCGCATCATCGCCAATCTTGTAGTTATTGACCAATAAGTCCAAGTAAATGCTGGGTTTTTTTGTTGACTTTAATTTATCCATGGCGAGCTGTCGTATGCGCTCGTCCGAGAAATACATGAGTGCGTCGCAAGCCAATGCAACCGCCCGGTTTTTAGAGGTTGTTTAAAAATCAATGAGCGAGCTTGATAACCATAAGCCGAATCATAGACCATTGAATAAAAGCGACAGAATGTTCCTCTTTTTCTTCATAGTCTTTTGCCAATCGTCGCTGGTAGCCAAACCACCCAAAGGTCCTTTCTACAATCCACCGCTTTGGTATAACTTGAAATCCACCTATTCCCGCAACTTTGGCAACAACTTCAAGCAGCCAACCAAAGCTGCTCTGTACGAAGGCGAAAAATTCTTTACCGTCAAAGCCTTGGTCAGCCAGGATTTTGGTCAGGCGTGGAAACTTCCCTTGAAGTTCTTTGAACACCAACTTGGCCCCTTCCCGCTCACCCGTATTTGCGGGCGTAAGGACTACGGCCATCAGTAGCCCCAGCACATCGGTGACAATAAACCGCTTGCGCCCGCTGACTTTCTTGTTGGCGTCTATTCCTTTTTTCTTGGTCATCGAGGCTGTTTTGACGCTTTGGGAATCCAAGATGCCCAAGCTGGGACTTGCCTGCCTGCCCCTTTTGAGGCGAAGAAGCTCTCGAATCGTGTCGTGGATGCGCTGGACGAGCCCTTTTGCCGACCAGGTCCGGAAGTAATAATAGACCAACTGCCACTTTGAAAAATCATTTGGGAGCAAGCGCCATTGGACGCCAGATTTGCTCAAGTACAGGATTGCATCAACGATTTCTTTGAGCAAATGCTTGCGTTTACGGCTGATGTCTTTGTCGTCAAAGATTTTTGCAATAACTTCCCACTGGGAATCGGTCAAGTCTGAATCGTACTTCATGATAGGATAATTTTTAAGGTTCGGAAAACTCAAAATTATCCAACTGATTCCCATCTTTTCAGACTAGCTGAGGATTTTTAAACAACCTCTTAGGCTTTGACGCTCTCTATAAGCTTTTGCCAATGCCTCATTGTCAACGGTGCGGCTTGGCTGCTTGCTGTCAAGCACCCTGAAACAGCCACAGTCTTTGCATTTGTAGGTCTGGGTGCCAGGGCGGTTCTTGTCGTTCTTCACAATGTTTTTGCTCTGACATTTTTCACAGGTTCGGTGTTCAACTATCATAGTGCTTGTTTTTTAAAGCAAATATCAGTTAAAAAATGTCACTACCGCATTTCAACAACTGTAGCCGTTTGATCAACTTCTTTCGCCTTCGGCTCAAGAAATCAATAAACGCAAAGGTGCTAAGACGCAAGGGCGCAATGAATAATCTGTAATCTTGCGGCCTTGCGTTTTGCGGCCTTGCGTTAAAGATGATTTTTGCCGAAGGCGAAATGTGGATGCTGAATTTTGTCTTATTGCTAGCCCGCCATTATCCGCTGCAACAACTCGTCCTTTTTCTGGTTGGACACCATGATTTCCTTCCCATTTTCCATAATCACCGAGCCACCTTTACCTTTTATATAGCGTTTAATAAACTCCAGGTTCACGATATGCGAGCGGTGTATACGACAAAAACCAAACGGTTCCAACAAAGGCTCATAGTATTTTAAATGCCTGCAAATTAATGACTTTCGGCCATCCGTGAAATGAAAACAGGTGAAATTATCTTCCGCTTCGCAATACAGTATGTCCGACATTTTGACCACGTCGAAGCCCTCCAACAGCGGCAGTACGAGCTTGCGGCTTTGAGTGTTTTGGGCGGCGAGGTTTTCCAATAATATCCTTGCCCGAACAAGCTGTTCTTTTTGCGAAAGCAAAGTAGCCACATGCGCCACGGCTTTTTCCAGTTCCTCGATGTCCAATGGTTTTAATAAATAATGGGCAGCACTTAGGTTAAAAGCCTGCACGGCATATTGGCTATATGCGGTGATGAAGATGATTTCAAAATCAATATGCTCCCCAAATTGCTCCAACAAATCGAAGGCCGTGCCGTGCGGCATTTCGATGTCGAGGAAAACGAGCTGCGGCTTGTGCTTGATGATGGCTGCCCGTGCCTCGATGATGTTGGCGCACTCGCCTACGACCGACACCTGCGGGCAATACCTGCCCACATAGCTGCGGAGGATTTCCCGGCTGTCTTTTTCGTCGTCAATGATTAGGGCGGATATGGGTTGCATTGTTATATTGTTGGATTGTTGGATTGTTTAATTGTTAAGTCATGGTTGTCGTTATACGAGTAACAATAAAACAATTACCTTGGTATTTTAATAGTCACCAGCGTTCCCACATCCTCGTTTTCACCATCCGCATCCCGCACGCTGATTTCATAGTTTTTCCCATACAGTTCATTGATGAGCGCAATCCGTTTCGACACATTTTCCAGCCCTTCGCTCTTTTGTTTGCGCTGGTTTTCGGTTTTCTGCACCTTCGATTTTTCCCGCCCGATGCCGTCGTCCAATACCGTCACGAGGATATTTTTGCCTTCCTCGCTGACGGTGACACTGAGTTTTCCGTGGCCTTTTTTGTACCGCAATCCATGCCAAACGGCGTTCTCAATGAACGGCTGAATCAGCATTGGCGGCACTTCCAGGTCGCTGGCGGGATGGGGCAGCTTGTTTTCAAAACTAAACTCAAACTGGTCACGGAACCGGAAATGTTCCAGGCGCAGGTACAGTTCGTTCAGTTCCAGTTCCTCTTCAAAACTGATGAAATCACGCTGCGAATAATCGAGTACTTTGCGCATCAATCGGCTGAAATCGGCGAGGTATTTATTGGCCGCTTTTTCATCGTTTTTGGCGATAAAATTATTGACGGAATTGAGGGCATTGAAGATGAAATGCGGGTTCATCTGTGTGCGCAGCGACTTTAGCATCAGCTTCTGGTGCGCCTTCCTGCGGGCTTTTATATTCTTTTTCAAATAATAGAAAAACACCAGCGAAGCCAGCAACAGCAAGGAAAGCAGCCCGATAGCAATGCGTTGTCGGCTCACCTGCGAGTGCAGCAGTTCCCGGTCTTTTTCCTTGAGGTCGTAGTCCTTTTCCTGCACGTCAATCCGCTGCTGGCCCTTCACGATTTCCACCTGTTGCGCCAGCTCCGCCTGCGCCTTGGCGATGGCTTTTTCCCGCTCCGCAACATAGCGCTCCATGTCCGTCAGCGCCGCTTCCAAGTCCCCTTTTCGGCGGTTGTTGGCCGCAGATTTCTCAAAAACCTCGGCAGCAAGGGCAGCGTCCGTGCTGGCCGTCACCAGCGATTTCGAGCGCTCGATGATGCGGACTGCCTCCTTGAAATTCTTGGAAGTTTCATAGACAGCGGCCACTTTCAGGTTGCTGGAAATCTCGTCATCGTTGGAGCTGGCCACTTCAAATTTCAGGGCGTTCAGCTTCGCAATTTCGATTTTTTCCCGGGTGGCCACCTCCGCATTGGCCAGCAATTGGGTCTGTGCCTGTTCGATATTTTCGTAGTCCTCCTTGTTCAGTTTCTGCCCCGAAGGCAGCGAATTTACCGAGTTCCGATAGGACTCCGAAGCCTTTTCAAGCTCATTTTGTTGGATATAAACGTTCGAGCGCTTGCCCTCCAACCTTGACACGCTTGCACTGTCCATCGGATAGCTCTGTTGCACCTTGTCGAGCTGCGAAATGGAGGCGTTGGAGTTTCCACGCAGCAGTGCAACATCCGCCAAACCCTCTTCGCAGCGCTGCCGAATATCGGTGTCTTTACCAACTTGCAGGCATAATTTGAAGCTGCCCTCCGCCTTGTTGTCCTGTTTTAAATCAAGGTAAAGCTGCCCCATCCGCTGGTGGATTTGCGCCGTGTTCCCACCGCTTTTCAAATTGGAATTAGCCAAAATGGCCTGCTGGTAGCGCTGCAGTGCCAAGTCTTTTTGCCCAATATCTTCGTAAATATTGCCGAGCAGCGTGTAGGCATCGGATTGCGTAGCAAAATCCTCGTCCTTGCGAGCATAGAGCAGTGCTTCCTCCAACAATTTCACCGCCTGCTTAGGCGATTTTTCCCGCAGCGATTTTGCGTCAGCGACATAATCCCGACGCTGGCTGCGCTTGAATTTGCTTGGTGCTTTCTCCTCTTTTTTCTCCGCCCCGTTTTGCTGCTGCGCAAAGACGGCGGTGGAAAACACCAGCAAAATCAGCATTGATAGGTAAAGGAATCTCTTCATCAGGGGCTAAAGATACGGGAGTTTTCAAAAGGTTTCACAGGGTAAAAAATGCAGGGATGCCTGAAAATGCAGTTTACCAAGTCGCCCGGCATATTCACCCACCGAAACGGCATATTCGCTCATTATCGTTTTTTTAAAAAAAATATTAGGGAGAGATTTGGAGCATTCTTCACCACCTCTGATATTTGAAGAGCAATGTCATTCACCTAAGACCCCGTAGGGGTCAAATTTGAATAGCCCCGCATGAAATGCGGGGTAATTTGAAAAGGAGATGTGTAACAACCCTGAAAGGGTTGAATGCCGCAACTCATTGAAATTCAACCCCGCTGGGGTTGCTGCAACTTTTCTTCACCCTCCCCGGATTGCCATCCGGGGCTATTCAAATTTGACCACTCCGTGGTCTTAGGTGAATGACATTGCTTTTCAATGTCCAGGGGGCAACCTTCATCCTTATGCTCACCGCAAAACAATTCACCGTCGCACTTGTCGCAGGCTTGGCCATTTGGTTCGGCACCACTTACGCCAACACGATTTGGCACGACTTGACCATGCCTGGCAAAACCGAAGAACCTGCTCCCGAAGCCAGCCCCAACACCATCCAAGTGGCCCTTTTGCTCGACACCAGCAGCTCCATGGATGGCCTCATCGAGCAGGCTAAATCGCAGCTCTGGAAAATCCTCAACGAACTCAACCGGATGCGAAAAGACCAGCAAATCCCAACCCTGGAAGTGGCATTATATGAATATGGCAACACGGGCCATATGACAGGTCGCTTCGAAATCAACCAACTTTCTGGCTTCACCACGGACATGGATTTGATTTCAGAAAAGCTGTTTTCCTTGAAAACAAATGGCGGTGACGAATATTGCGGCGCAGTCATTCAAGCTTCCCTCGACGAACTGCAATGGCTTCGCAACGACGGGATGCGCGTAATTTATATCGCTGGCAATGAGCCATTTACACAAGGCCCGACGCAGTTTTCCGCTGCTTGCGCAAATGCCGTGGAAAAGGGAGTCGTCGTGAACACCATCCACTGCGGCGATTGCGAGGAAGGCGTCCGTGGCTCATGGCAGGCAGGCGCCATTGCAGGGAAAGGCGAGTATTTCTGCATCAACCAAAACCAAGAAACGGTGTATATCCAAACGCCTTATGACGATGAAATCAATGGCTTAAATGCGCAATTAAATGATACCTATATCCCAATGGGTCGGCGTGGCAAGGAAAAGAAAATGAACCAAAGCCTACAAGATTCGAATGCCGCCAAATACTCCAAGTCCAATGCTTCTGAACGTGCTGCTTTTAAGTCTTCCAGCAACTACAAAGCCGAGGAATGGGACTTGGTGGATGCTTATAAAAAAGACAAAAAAGTTGTGCAAAACAAAGAGGACCTCCCCGAAAACATGAAAAACTTGAGTGTCGAGGAAATGGAACAGCAAATTCAGGCCATCACCGCCCTGCGAGATGCTGTGCAGCAGAAAATGCAGCAACTGAACGTGCAGCGCAGGCAGTTCATTGAGCAGGCGCGCAGCAAGCAGCCAGATGCCAGCAGTGGTTTGGAAAATGCCATCCTGCAATCGGTGCGGAAACAGGCAGCGGTGAAGGGGTTTGAGATGGAGAAATTGTGAAATTGGGTTATTGGGTTATTGGGTTATTAAGATATTGGGGTTATTGGGTGCTATAAATAACCCAATAACTCAATATCACAAAATTGGCGCATTGCGTCTAAAAATACTAAAATCATGAAAATCAAATCTTTAATTGCAATGGTCGGATTGTTTAGTTTGGCCATTATTTCCACCGCTTTTGTTCAAAAGCCAAACACCATTAAAACCCCTGTAAATATTGATGCCAATGGTGAGTCTTTTTTGAATTTTCTGAGCCAATTCAAGAAAGTGGATTTGCCATATAGTATCGGTATAGATGATATGGCAGGATATGCGGATTACCGCAGTATCAATCAAAAAATGGTCATCAAGAATCCGGAAAGAACGCAATTAAAACCCTCGGGGTTCCTGCCCGAATCCATGCAAGGGAAGTTTAGCCGGATGGGGCCACCGGAAATAATGCCTGTTGCCCGGTTTTATCCAAACCCACAAATGGTGGCCGTGGTTTATTGTTCCAAACAGCCGTTTGGCGATGGTTTGAACAGGAACTATAACTTGGTTTTGTACGATTTAAAAGGCAATATCCTTCCGAAAGAAAAAAATAAAAAGTCTTTTAATCGTGCTTTCAATTTGGCATATTCCACGGTTGATAAAACCATGACTTGCTCCATCGATTCCAAGGGCAATATCTCGCAGCATATTTACAAAAACCAATGGCGCAAAAATGTGGCGAACAATGGATTGGAGGGCAATGTCCTTCAAGGTTTTAAAACAGAAAACACGCTCGTTTTTCAGATTGACAGCAAAGGGAATATTGCGGAGCAAAAACATTCAGCAGTAGCTTCAAGAGTACAGCCTTGATGTTTTGATATTGGGTAAAACGTCGGCGAGGTTTCGAACCTCGCCGACGTTAAATCGGAGTTTTAATCCTTGTGAAATGATTTATATCCAGCGCATAACCAAGTTCTTCTGGCCTTTCGCCATATTGGCATTCACCTACCAGTTCCTCCAAATAATTGCCCCATATACCACTTGGCTATTGGACATTGATTTCCTTGTCACCAAGCAGCATATCGTCCATTTGAGCTATTACCGAGCGGCATTTTATGCGCATATATTCAGCAGCATATTCGTATTGGCGAGTGGTGCGTTTTTATTCTCAAAGTATATCCTCCAAAAAGCACCGAAACTGCATCGGTATGCTGGCCGCATATATGTTTCTGCGCTGCTACTGATAAGTGCACCGAGCGGCCTTATCATGGCCTTCTATGCCAATGGCGGCTGGGCGGCGAAAGCAAGTTTTATCATACTCGCCCCGCTCTGGTGGTATTTCACCTGGAAGGGCTTCGACACGGCCCGCAAGCGGCAATTTGCGCAGCACAAAAAATGGATGTTGCGCAGCTATGCGCTCACACTCTCGGCAGTGAGTTTGCGGGTTTACCAATTGGTGCTGGGCCAGTTTTTCTACCTCGACCCTGTTACGCAGTACGTGCTGGTATCGTGGGTGGCTTGGGTCGGGAATTTGGCGGTGGCCGAATGGCTCATTTTCCGACAATATCACACTTTCTCCAGAACGATTTCCACCATCGTCGGGCAAAGCATCATGCCCTGTGGCATGGCCGAAAGCAGCGCCAGTTCTTCCAGCGCCCCCGCCACTTCTTCCTCGGAAATCAATCCCCGTTCGATGAGCTTTGGCAGGTAGATTTTCAGGAAAGAATTCGGCCACTCCCAACTCAAATCCGACGGCCTAGCCAGCTTCGCCATCGGACGGACTTGCAATACTTTCAGGCCCAAATCCTCAATAATGGCGGGGATTCTACGCCCCACATCAATATCGCCGGGCTGCTCGTTTTTCATGGAACGGTAGGCGGCGGCGATGCCTTTTTTCAGTTGTGCCATCGCAGGCTCCGACTGAAAAGTCGTCCAGTCGAAATACTCCTGTATGACCATACGGCCACCGGGTTTCAGGGCAGTTTTTACCTTCTCAATCACCTCTTCCGGGTTTGGCACCCAAGCCAAAGCCCAGCGACAGAACATGCCATCCAGGCTGTTTGGCGGCAGCTCCATTTCATCGAAAGAGCAGGTCATTAGTTCGATGGGCAGCGAATGAAGTTCGGCTTGTTGGCGCAATGCGGTGACGTAGTTCGACGATAGGTCGAGGCCGATTACCTTGCCCGTATGGCCGACCATGTAGGCCAGTTCCGTGGTGCAAAAACCGGGGCCGCAGCCGAGGTCGAGGAGGGTCTGGCCGGGGCCGAAGCCAGCGATTTCCCAGCCCCGCCGTGCTTCGCTTGACCAGACTTGGTGTTGGAGGCCGAGGCGGTGCAGTTCTGCTTGTTCGGTGCCGAGAATGTAGGCATTTTCTTCCATATTGATAAGGAATAAAAGCTTGGAATGCCCTGTCGTTACTGCGTCACCACCAATTTCTCCCAACCCATTTCCCCATTTTTTGCCGTCAGGCGAACGAAATAAACCCCGGGTGTTTTTACAAAAAGCGGCGAACCAAAAGCCACGTCTTTTTGCTGCAATTGCCGCTTCCCTGTTGCGTCGAAAACCTCCAAGCGCAGCCCCTCGGGCATTGCGCCAGCAAACTGCAATTCAAATGCCCCGCTGGTCGGATTCGGTGAAATTAGGAACTGAAAATCCTCGTTTTTTTCCTTCGCAAAACTCGTGAAACATGGGGCAGCTTCATCAAATCTTGCTTGCAACGAATCAATCGGCTCGATGCCGACGGGGTTGTACGACACAAAAAGGCGGAGCATAGGATTGGCAGCGTCGTCATTCGGGTCGGCTACTTTAAGGAAAGCAAACATGGCCGAAGTGCCGTTGCTTAGGCAGCGGGTGTCAGCGCCGGGCACTTTGGCACCTTGCAGCGCTTCCATCAGCCGCTCGGCGAGGCATTTTCCAGCGGCCTCGGCGGCGAGGTAGCGGGCTTCCATCGAGTCAAGAATCTGAACGCCGAGCAGGATGTTACCTTGAATGGAGTAGTTGGGCCCGACCCGGTGGTTTTTATAGTCAAAACAGTTGGCACCCGTGTAGCCCGCTGCCATTGGCTGGCCGTTGATGAGGGCCGCCACGCCGTATTGGCGAACGCCGGGATTGCCTTGGACATCGTTGGCAGCGAGCCAACCCACCACTTGCTGCGGTGTGTTGCCCATCATCAGTTGCTCGTGCGCATTGTCCTGATTTCCAGGGAGGTAGGAAGCCTGTGTATTGATGGCACCGAGACCGGGCAGCAGGTCGCCGAGGAAGTCGGGGTCGTCGTTGGGGAAGTACAGCGCCAGGTTGTCGGCGCTGATACAGGAGGCCCCAGCGCTTCCCACCTGCCCTGTGGCGCTGTCCACGGCGACGATGGAGAAGGTGTCCTGTGCATGGGTCAACCCAAGGCAAGTAAAGGCGAACGCAAGAATTATGGCGACCCTAGTCATGATATTTTATGTTTAAAATGGGTTCAATCAGAATTGGCCAAAGATAGCAATGGATATGAAAAAACGCTGGCCAATTTAGAAATACCCTATTTTTACCCCGAATCAAACCAATCCACATGCGCACCTTAATACTCCTGCTGCTCCCATTTTTCGCCGCTTCGCAACCCTGCGTTTACCTCGCCTACGACGGCTTCGACTACCCCGCCACCGCTCCGCTCAACGACCAAAACGGCGGCGCTGGCTGGTCCGAAGATAGATATTTGAGCAGCGATTTTATGCTGCCTCTCGTTTCAACGAGGGGTTGCAAAGCATGCCCCGATTGCTCGGGGATGATAAATGTTTACCCTCACGAAACCACGGAGAACAAGATTTTTTATAGTGAACTACCAATGTTTTTTATTTTTTTTCCTTGCTGCTCCTCTCTTTTTAGGCCAATCAGATCTACACTTTCGTAAAGCAAGGAGATATTTGTCAATAGCCGGTCAAGTTCTTGTTCAAAAAACTGTTCCGTGTAATTATTCCATGTAGTTGGTTGTTCTGCAAGCTCTCTAAAACTGCTTCCAAGCGTAGCAATATATTCTTTTTTTTGAGGAGCATCGTTTATGAAAATGGGAGGATATAAATCATACATCAACATCCAGTTTTTTGCAATTCTTGCCACTCGACCATTCCCATCAACAAAAGGGTGTATTCTAATCAATTCGTGATGAAAATATATAGCCCTTATTATTGGGTTTGGGATGGATTGCATCCTAAAAAATAGTTCCGAAACCAATTGCGGAACTACCGCTGGTTCTGGACAAATATATACCCCTATTTGCACAAGTGTTTGCCTATAACGATTGGGGTGCATGGCATTGGTTTCTGGAGAAACCAAGCGAAGTAGCTGAAACAATTGTACTTCTTTTTCAAAATTATTGTGCAAGACTATTTCTTCAATGACAAAATCAAGCGTTGTTCTTAGATTTTTCAAATACTGTTGGGCCTCCTCCAAAGTTTGCGCCTCCATTTGAGCATTCTTAATGCTTAAAAGCTCCTTAAGGTTGTTCACTCCTTCTAAATAAATATCTAATAGGTCATCATCTAAATGATACCGGCTATAAATAATCAGCCTATAGATTGACTTCACAAAGTTTTCAACATCATTTAACTTTTCTTGATTGACTCGAATAACTTCTATTGGTAGTAATTCCATGACTATATAAATTTAACGCTAATTGTAGCTTTGAGTGAAAAACATTTTTGTTTGGCCAAAGCGTTAGCTCGAATTTAGCCCTCTCCTCGCCGCCCTCTCAGGAAATCGAGAAAATTCAGCCATTGGGGTGGTCTTTGGACTAGGGTGTCGCAAGGGATGCCTAGTTCGCCTTGGCGGTGATTTTCAAGGGTATTGGAGTTGCCAGCGTAATGAAAGCTTGAGGCCCTATCGGATGGATTCCCAAGAAAGGACACATCCTTGATCAGGTATAAAGCTGGCAGATGGGACAAGGATTTGTTACAGGTTGGGCAGTACTTGGTTTTTACAAGGTACACGTAGTTAGGTAGGATGCTGGTTTTGTAGGTGGTGGATGTCATTTTTTCAAAATTTAAAAGCTGGGTTGGGCAAAACCCCCAACCCAGTAAAGTTTAATTTGCAGGCGGAGCGAACGGCAGCGAAGATTTATGGACAATTATTCTCAATTTACCGTCCTTTCCTTTTTTAAAGACCCAGGTTTTATCAACCATTACTTCTTTGCCGTCTTTGCCAGTCACCCATACATTACCCATGGTAATCGCAACCGAGCCATATATTTGGATGCCTTCGTTTTTATCACCTGCATTGTCATAACGAGCCTTTACCCACGGTGCAAGCGCAAAACCTTTGTCATTAGGATAGTCCGGGTCACCCCCTACAAAATATGCCAATGCCCCCTTTTTGTCGTTTCTAAACGTTTGTTCGCCAAAGGCCAGTGTTGGTTTGAAAAAGACCTTTCCATTGTCGTAATTGTAGGCATCGGATAGAACTTGCGTTGCAAATGCTTTGTAATCGCCACCTTCTTCTTTCAATTTTCCAATTTTTACCAAGGCATCGCACCAAGCCTGTTGTGCTGCGTTTACTTCTTCATAGGTAATAATGGTTTGTGCACCTTCTTCTACATATACCAGCCCCAAATCATCAATCACTTTTTGCACACTTTCGTTTGTTTGCGAAACCACTTTGCCTACCTCTTCTTTTGCTTGTTGGGCTGCTTGTTCGCAAGAGGTTGCAAAGGCTGCTAACAAAAGCAGTCCGAAAATCATTTTCTTATTCATTTTCTTATTTTATTTTGTTCGCCTACTTTTTATAACGGTGTTCGGCTTGTCCGCTTGTTTTTGATGAATGCCACCTTGCCCAAATTACCAACAGCTGCTCGTATTGGATGGGAATTGGGCAGTGGTTATTTAGCAATTCTTCGATATGCCTGTCAGCTTATCCTTGCCGAAGGCATCCTCCACGGCACCGCATTTTCATGCGCCATGATACATGCTAAACTGCGAGTTGTCAAGTATTGTGTGAACGGAGGATAAGGGTTGGTGAAGTTGATAGGGTTTGATAATCAACCTTTTATAAACCCTTGTCAACTTCATCGACCATTATCAACCATTCGGCAGCGTGAGCTATACACCTATCAGTTCCCTTCACCGCCGAACACGTTCATGAGCGGTGATTTTCCATCGGTAATGATAGTCTTCGTGTTTGGCGAGGTAGAAAGCATCTGGAATGCCTCTATTTGTTTCAATTTCAGTACGTTAGGCGTCAGGCTCTGGTTGACGAGTTCGTTGGCCCTTTTCATCCCTTCGGCTTCCAGCTCATTGCTTTTTGCCCTTGCCTCCGATTGGATGATGGCGGCGTTCTTTTGGCCCTCTGCCTGTATCCGTGCGATTTCCTTGGCACCTTCCGCATCAATGATTTGACGCTGTGCCTCCTGTCGCTGGCGATCTAGGACAAACTGCATCCGAAGGGCATCCTGCTCCGCCTCCAACTTGGCCTCAATGGACCTTGAAAGCCCTGCTGGCAGCGTAATGCTTTTCATTAGTACTGACTCGATGATGAATCCTTTTGGGCCGCAAACTTCTACCAGCCGCTTCTTGATTTCCTCCTCGATTTCTGCCCGTTTGGAGCTGTGCATGTCTTTGGCATCATACTTCGAGCAGATGTCGGAAGCAGCAGACCGGAAGACCGGCAGTATCAGCATCTCTTCGTATTCCATACCGGTTTCTTTTAAAATCTGAGGCACGGACTTGGACTGTATCCGGTACAGGATGGAATTTTCGGACCGAATGGTCAATCCTTCCCTCGACGGAAGGTTTTCCACGATTGCCAAATTCATCGTTCGGATGGGCACCCGGACGACTCGGGTAGTGAGTGGGTTGAAGCCCACTGCACCGGGCTGCCGTACGTTGTCTTGTATCTTGCCAAAGGTTCGCTTGACGCCTACTTGGTCGGGCATGATGGTCGCACAACTAGACAGGAGAAGCATTGCAAAGGCAATGGAGAAAAAATAAAGTTTGGATGGTAAGTTACACATAATCTGTTCTTTTTAATTTTTAGGGCAAAGGTGAGCGGCCATTCTTAGAATGGCATAAGAACAGATTAAGAATGGTATTAGAACTTTAGATTTTAGTTTATTTTATTTTTTCAAAAATCATGGCGGGGAGGTCGAACTGCACCCTGCTGCCCACCCCGACCTGTGACCATATCCGGACCTCGCCGTAATATTTTTCAGCGATGCTCTTTACGAGGGAAAGGCCGATGCCGCTCCCGTTTTGGCCATGGTGCCGGATGCTGCGGTAAAAAGGCTTGAACAGGTGCTCCATGTCTTGCTCCGCAATACCGTCGCCCTTGTCTATCACTTCTAGGCAAACCTTGCCCGGCTCGTTGAACAGCCGCACCAGCACTTCTTTTTGGTTGCCGTATTTCACGGCATTGTCAATCAGGTTGAGGTACGCCGTTTCCAGCATTGCCGGGTCGCAAAACACCTGCAAGTCCAAGGCTGATGGAGCTTCGATGCGGATACTGAGATATTGCCCACCCTCCGGGTAGGTCGTTTTTACGGTTTTTACCGCCGACAAAAGCACCTCGTCGGCAGCGCAGGGTTTTGGCAAAAGGCTTTCAGATTCCAACCGGGACATAGCCAAGAGCTTGTGTGTGAGTTGGCTCAGGTTTTCAGCCCGCTGCCGAATGTTCACCAAAGACTTTCTGTATTGGTCAGACTCCCTTTCTTTGAGCAAAGCAAGGTCGGCTTCGGCCGAAATGGCGGTCAGTGGGGTGCGCATTTCGTGCGAAGCATTTCGAATGAACTGCTGTTGGGAGATGAACGCGTTTTCGATGCGGTCGAGCATTTCATTGAAGGCAAGCCCCATCTGCCCTAGTTCGTCGTGCTCGTTCTTAACTTCTAGCCGCAGGTTAAGGCTTTTTGCGCCAATGGAGCGGGCTTTTTTGATTTTGTCGGCAATGGGCTGGAGCATTCGTTTCACCCAAAACCAAGAGATAAGACTGAGCAAAACAACACCGATACCAATGCCGCTCAGGATTGCATTGCGCAAGTTTTTGATTTTGGTGTACCCGTATCGGTCAACAGCAGAAACGACAAGGGTTTCATGGGTTTTAGGGTCGTGGCGTATACAGAAGTCGCGCTGTCCGATATGCTCAAAGTAAGTGGAATTACTGTGGAACCTTGCGGTATCCAGCGCTTCTGGAAGGGAATTGTCGTTGATAGGGGATGGTGAATGACCCAGTTTCGAAAGATAGATGATTTTCTCGTCAGGCAGGTAGCCGGGTGTTATCTCGCTGATGACATTGAAGGGGTGCAAACTATCGCTGGCAAGCAGGGAGTCTGCCAAGGAAAGGCGTTCTTCTAGCCGTTCGTGGAATTCCCACTCGTAAAACTTGGCAGAATAATCGTAAATATATAAACCCTCCAGCACCAAAATAAACAGCGCTGAAAAGGAAATGACCAGCGTCAGGCGCTGGCGTATTGTCAATGGTGGCGCATTCATTGCGAGTAGTTATTCCTTAAAGATGAAGCCCATGCCGATATAGGTATGGATTAGCTTTTTTCCCAATGGCTTGTCAATCTTGTTGCGAAGGTAGTTTATATAGACATCTACCACATTGGTGCCAGGGTCGAAGTGAAGGTCCCAAACATGCTCCAAGATTTCCAAGCGGTTTTTTACCACCCCTTTGTGCAGGAGCAGGTACTCCAACAAGCGAAACTCGGTTGCCGTCAGCATGACTTGCTCCTCATGTATAAAAACTTGTTTGCTGGCGTGGTTTACCGTGAGGCCAGCAATAGTGCTTACCGTGACTTCATCTGCCCCGCCCCCCCGGCGCAGCAACGCCCTTACCCTAGCCAACAACTCTTCCACTCGGAATGGTTTCACCAGATAGTCGTCAGCGCCAGCGTCCAAGCCCAGCACCACATCCTCCGAACTGCCCAGGGCGGTAAGCATTAAAATCGGAACACTGATTTTTTTGTCACGGACGTACTTGCACAACTGCCACCCATCCATGACCGGCATCATCAGGTCGGTGATGACCAACCGGGGCTGAATCTCTTCGATTACCTTGGTTGCCATTTCACCATCGAAAGCCACAAATGTTTCGTACCCGGCTTCCTTGAGCGCCTGGTTGAGCAAGGATGCGATTTGGGGATCGTCTTCTACGATTAAAATGCTAGTTTTCTGCATAACCAGTTGTAAATGTATTTGCTAGTTTTTTGTTTAGATACCATCACGCCTTTTCCCAAAATATGGCATTTTAGGGGCGTTAAAATAATAACTCCGTCTTTTCGGCTGCAAATTTTGCCGAGCTTATTTTTTGGGCGTCTCCAAGTGATTGGTTAACAGCTAGATATTGCCATTGCCCAAATTAAAACTTTAGAATTTGTATTGAGATACTACCCATTTTAGCCCCAAAACCAACCCCAAAAACCTATCTTTGCCCCAAATAACATCAATCCACATGCGTACCATTTTACTCCTGCTGCTCCCATTTTTCGCCGCTTCGCAACCCTGCGTTTACCTCGGCTACGACGGCTACGACTACCCCGCCACCGCTCCGCTTGACGACCAAAACGGCGGCGCAGGCTGGGCCGAACCGTGGCTCACCCAAAACGATGACCAAACCCTGCCCGGCTACCAGACCAGCACGGGCGCTGGTTCTTTGGCCTTCGGCAATTTGCAGGCACTGGGCCGCTTCGCAACGGGCGGGCGAGCCTACCTCACCGCTGGCCGCAGGCTCAACACCAGCAACGGCGGGCCTTTCGACGAGTACGTGAGCGAGTTCAATGAGGGCATCGGCACCTCGGCCAACGGCGGCGAAATGTGGATGAGCTGTTTGCTCCGCAAAGACCAAAACAACGGCCAATCCGTCTTCGCCGGGCTGCACGGCAGTGGCCTTCCCTGGTGCGACAACTGCACAGGCGAAAAAGTCGAGTTCGGCTACTTCGAAGGACAAAGTGACGTAGCCGGGCAGCGCCGCTGGACGCTGCGCATTGGTGACAGCTACTTCCCGACCACCGTGCCCGTCAGCATTGGCACCGCCGCATTTTTTGTCGTAAAATTCACCTTCAATCCCAACAGCACGGGCATAGATTTCTACATCAACCCCATGGAACTTGGCAACGGCAGCCCGACGCCCATTTTATCCCAAAGCAGTGCTTCGCCGCTCGTTTTGCGCAGCGCAGTCACCTACCTCGGCAACGACCCCAACAACGGCTCGGTGGACGAAATCCGCCTCGCCAGCAGCTACGCCTGCGCCGCCCCAGATGGCACGGTGACGGTGGATTTGCCGCCCGTCGCCGTCATCACTTCCAATACCAGCGACGGCCAAGCGCCACTCAGCATCACCTTCGATGGCAGCAGCAGCTACGACCCTGAAGGCGGCCCGCTCACCTACCTTTGGAACTTCGGCGACGGTTCGCCTACGGCAATGGGCCCTTCGCAAACGCATACCTACAATGCCCTCGGCAACCTCAATGTGCGCCTCACTGTCACCGACCAATCGGGGCTGGAACACACCGCTTTTTACCCGATAACCATCCGCAATGCAAGCGGGACGTACCCTTGCCTCAGCAGTTTTTCTTTGGTAAAACAGGCCAATTGTGACGGTACAGGCGGCATCATTCGCATCAATGAGCATCCTGAAAATTTTACCCTAAAAAATGCGGCTGGCCAAACGCTTTCAGCAGTGAACGGCAACGAATTCCACAATCTATCTAAGGGACTCTACATTTATGAGGCAATGGGAAGCGGGTGTCATGATGTAATCCCGCTGCAGGTGCCCGTGGACAGCAACACCTGCCCCGGCTGGCAGCCGCAGCAATGCGACCTCGCCATTGGCACCAACCTGAGCGGCTTCGCTGACTGGGTGCCGGAGCGCCCACTGAAAAACTTGATGAAACACGTCCGCCCTGAGCCAATTGCCTTCAACGACGACTGTTTTTGTTGGGACAATGGGAACCTGGCGCTGCTGCAATTTGACGGCGACGGCTACCCGACGCAGATTCCGCAGCAAGTGAACGGGGTGCCGAACAAGGTCAGGTACGTGATTTCGAGCGAGGGTGCCAATTTGCCGCCCGGCGAAACTTATGTGCTGTTGTATGATGGTATCGGAAACCTCAATGTGGCTGGCGGCGTGACGGTGACGAACAATGCACCCGGGCGCATCGAGTTCTCAGTGGATATAGTCGGCAATATCTTTTTTATGATAAACGCTTCGCAAATGGGCAATCCCGTGCGCAACGTGCGGATACTGCGCCTTGCCGATGAGTTCGCTGACCTGGACGCCGAGCCATTTTACGAGGGATTTTTGGATAAAGTTGCCCCGTTCAAAGCCCTGCGTTTCATGGACTGGGGGCATACCAACAACAACCCCGTGGTGCATTGGGAAGACCGCAGTTCGCTCACGCATTTCACCTACGCCGTGCCGACGGGCGTGCCGTATGAAATGATGGTGAAATTGGCCAACCAACTGAAAAAGGACGTTTGGCTCTGCGTGCCCCATGCCGCCGACAGTGCCTACGTGGCGCAAATGGCGGCCATGTTCCGTGACCAACTCGACCCCAACTTGACTATTTACCTCGAATACAGCAACGAAGTCTGGAACTGGATTTTTGCGCAAGCGCACTTCAATGCCGACAATGCGCCGAGCAACCTCAACTACGGCCGGGCGATGGCCATGCGGGCGGGGCAGACCTTCCGCACCTGGCACGAGGTGTTTGGTGCTGAAAAAACGAGGGTGAAACGGGTGCTAGGCCTGCAAGGCGGCTTCAACTACCTGAACGAGCAGATACTCTCGCAACTCGACCCCGACGATTGGGATTACGGTTCGCCGTCCGGTTATGTCGGCCTCGACCACTCGGACAGCGGCCAGCCGATTCTCAATGCCAGCAGCACCCCAGCGGACATCATCGAAAATGCCCGAAACAGTTGGGCGGGCTTCCGTCCAGTCGTCTGGCAAGACTATAATAACGTGAAGCTCTTCGGTAAAAAAATCGTCAATTATGAGGCCGGGCAGCATTTCGTCGGCAATGTGTTCGGCATCCCATATCCCTACCAGCAGTCGATGTGGGATGCGCAATATAGCCCAGCCATTTACCAACTATATGATGATATGCTGGACACGGTTCGGGCTTGGGGCAGCCGGATGTTCGGCAATTTCAGTCTTGCCAGTCCACAGGAAAGCGTATATGGCTCATGGGGCGTGGTGAATGATATTGACATACTACCGCCCTATATGGAGACGGCGCCGAAATACCAGGCTTTATTGGACAATATCTGCGAGGAGGACCCGATTAATGCGGTAGAAGAAGAAGCGGGCTTGGTTGCTCCGCAATTACTGGTTTATCCGAACCCGACCAGCGGGCTGGTTTGGGTGAAACTGCCGGATGGCGTGAATTTGGAAGGGCCAGTCGTGGTTTGGGACGTGCTGGGACGGGAGGTGCTGCGGGGGCAGGGGTTTCCGGTGGATTTGGGGGGATTGGCGCCGGGTGTTTATAGGCTGACTTTGCTGGGGGATGGCATGGATTGGATGGGGACGGTGGTGGTTGAGTAGTTGGATATTATGAAGGAATCGGAATCACATTCGATTTCGCCCAGCATAAGTCGTCTTTCAAAATCAATAATCCATCGTAATACTCGGCTAGAACTCTATTTCCACCCAATTCCTTGAATTCAATTTGCGCGGATTGCAAGTCTTTTTTTAATTCTTCAATTTGTTCTTTGACATATTTACCTTCTATTTTAATCCATTCCTCTATTGTCAGGAGGACTCCATTTTTCAAGGTCAATTTGCTTCCTTTTTCTCTTCTAAATAAATCAATTAATATATCATAGACACCTTCATGCTCAACCTTTAACTTATCAAAATTATTATCACTTATATTGTAGGGGATGTTTACGCCATATTTATCAGGCTCCCATAGTTCAATTTTGTTCATTTCACTTTTCAAAACCACAATATCATTTTGGTATTCAATTTCGTGATTGAATTTTTTTGCTAACTTTCTGATATGACTTTTTAATTCTTTGTTCATGATATACTTGGACAACCTGCTGCTTGGGGAAAATCTGCCATACGACCTGAACATTTCCCGATAAGCACAGCGTTTATTACCTCAAATCAACTTCCCAAACCTTTGCATTTTCTGGCATATTCTTCAATGCTTCCTCTATTTTAGGAACAAGGGTTTTCAAAAGTTTATAGCGATTGTCAAAAGTCCTAATCACCACCAACTTGACAGGATATTTTTCCAAGTTTTGTTGGTGCTGCAAGTTCTTGTCAACTGTTAGCAAGTACTCAATTCCCGCCTCGGTCATGGCAGCTAAGAGATGTCCATTTTTCAGGCTTGCCCAACCTCGGTCATGGACGGTCGTCACCTCAAATTCCGATGAAAAGTTGTTTTTCAGCGGGTTGGGCAAGTTCTCATCAAGCAGCAGCTTTTTTTTCATGGGGTGTTAAGGTGATTAGTGTTTCGACAATCTCCAACAACCCGCCCACTTGCTCCCTTTTCACCGAAGGGAAATCATGCAAAAACTCCTCAATGGTGTCTCCGCCCCGCAGGTAATCAAACAGGTTTTTGACAGGCACACGAGTGCTGGTGAATACGGGTGTACCGCTTTGTACATCTGGCGAAATTGTGATGATGTCTGCTATCATGGTGCTTTAATTTCCTACAAAATTACCGCTTTTCTCCAACTAACCTACCTCCCAAACACCTCCCCCACCGTTATGCTAAAAATCCCTCACCACGGCCCACCCCTCCCCACGTTCCGAATCACCTCCCCATCCAGCCGAAAAAGCCCGCCCGACAAGCCAATCCAAAGCGTCCCCTTGCTATCTTTCAAGAGATGCTGAACGCCGTAGCCATTGGCCAAAAACAGGTCTTCTCGGTCTGTTTCTTTGTACAAAGTGAAGCCTTTTCCATCGTATTTATAAACGCCAAGTTTATTGGCGCCAACCCAGACGTTTCCAGACTTGTCCACATGGATGGCGTAGGTCTCGTTGGTGCTAAGCCCTGCTATTTCAGGGAATTGCGTGAAGGCCTTTCCATCAAAACGGCTCAATCCGCCCGCACCTTTCCGCTTGTCCGAGTCGGGGTGGTCGTTCTCGGTGACACGGGAGCCGAACCAGATATTGCCCTGTTTATCCTCCCGGATGACCTGCACGTTGTTGGAGACGAGGCCGTCCTTTTTGGTGTAGTGGGTAAAGGTTTTCCCATCCCATTTGCAGGCCCCGTAGCCATCCCGCCCGAACCAGATATTGCCCTGCGAGTCCTCCATGATTTCCGTGACCCAGTTCATGGTAGTTTGGTAGGGCAATAGTTCGATAGTTGGTGTTGGTAGGTCAAAATTGGTGAAGATATTGCCATCAAATTGGCAAACGCCGCCCCATGTTCCCACCCATATATTACATGATTTATCAATCAGCAACTGGGAACTCCGGTCGTGGCAGAGGCCATCCTTCGTGGTGTAATTGGTGATGGTTCTCCCGTCATATTTGGCGAGGCCGCCGTGGGTGCCGAACCACATATTCCCATATTTGTCCTCAGCGATAGCAGCTACCGTGTTTTCCACCAAGCCGCTGTCAACAGTGAGGTAGGAGAGCGTCTTTCCATCGAAGCGGGCTGCGCCTTCCATCATGGTGCCGAACCACAGGTTCCCTTTTTTGTCCTCATATATTTCCACCACATAATCTGCGATTTGCTGATTGTTTTGTTCAGTCGCATTAACAAACGTACTGGTCGGCTGCGCCTTAGAATTGGAAGGCCCATTGCAGGCAAAAAATAAAAATTGCAGGCAAATCATTGCGGAGCGAGAAAAGAAAATTTTCATTATTTTTTTCCTGTAAAGGTATTTTAAGCCGCCCCATCTTGCTCTTTTCAATTGTAAAACAATGTAAAAGAGCTGTAAATCTTTGAAGAATTGAGCAGACAAAACTAAAAACTGCCATTGCGAACGCTCGATTCTCCCACTTTTGAACCCATTCTTCGCCGCACAATTTGACATTTTTGATTAACCTTGCCTAAAATTTAATCATCTAACCAGTTTTCTGTATGACCACCTTCCACCTATCCGGCAAAGAATTCATCGAACTCAACAAGCTCCTGAAAATCCAAAACCTGGTTGGCTCCGGTGGGGAGGCCAAGATGCGCATCCGGGAGGAAGGAGAGGCCACGGTGAACGGCGAGGTGGAAGTCCAAGTCCGCAAGAAGCTGCGGGCGGGCGATCGGGTGGAGTTTGGCGGGGAAGTGATTTTGGTAGAAGCCTGAAAAGCCGAGAAAAATAGAAATGGCCGGACTATCAACAGCGATAGCCCGGCCATTTTTCTTAATTGTGGTAGGTCTGGTTATGCGCCAAGGTCTTGCCACATTTTGCGCAAGCAGCGGCAGTTCCAGCACCCCCAGCACAACCTGCCGAACAGGTATAATGCCAAACACCTTTTGCATTTTGCGCAGGTTCGGGCGTTTGTGTTGGGTTAGGAACAGCCGTCATACCTTCTGGCAAAGTAGGTGTGGCACTGGTAGCCGGCGCCGCATCAGTAGCAGGTGGGTGGTAGGCCGCATTGTGCGCCAGCGTGGTGCCACAAGTAGCACATGCAACGGCTGAACCGCCGCCTCCAGCACAACCCTTCGGGCAGGTGTAGTGCCAAACGCCCGCTGCATTCTGCGGAGGCTCCGGCGTGGGAGTAGGTGTTGTAGCAGCAGCAGCATCGCCAGCAGCAGCGTCGCCAGCAGCAGGCTGGCCCGGCTGGAGGCTTTCGACGGCTGCGTCACGGGCGGCATCGCCATCGTTTTTGCAACCAGAAAACAGGAGGGTGGCACTAAAGGCCAATACAGTCAAGTAAGTTAGTAGCTTCATTTTTAAAAAATTTTGTGAGCGACAAAAGTAGCAATGATTATCCAGTTCATTATCCAAGGCTAGTTTTTCAGGTTCATTTCAGTTTAAAAACCACGGTCTTCACCCGTTTGCTCACCTTGCCATCGGGCATTTTTTCTTCCAAAATCAAGTCCCGGGCAGCAGGTAACTCGAACACTTCCGCCAGATTTCGGATGGGCGCCACGGGCACTTGCGCAGCGTGACATTGCTCCAAAATTTCATCTGACAAAAAGTTTTTGAACGCAGCTTGTAGCAATTCCGCCAGTGCGTCCCGATGCTGCAATCGGAGGGCATTGGTCACAAAACGCTCATCCTCCCCGATTTGCGAAGCACCCAACAAATCGCACAAAGCCCGAAATTGCTGCTCCGTGCCCGTCGAGACGATGAGCGGCTTTTGGTCTTTGGTGTAAAAAACTTCGCCGTAAGGCGCAATATTCGGGTGGCGGCTGCCCATGCGCTGGGGCAGGTGGGCGAGGTTCAGCCAATTGGCGGCCTGGTTGGCCAGCGAAGCCACGCCTGTATCGAAGAGCGAGACGGTGACCTCGCTGCCTTTCTCCGTTTTTTCCCGTTGGAGCAGGGCGACCAATATCCCTTCTTTCAATTGGTGCGCCGCCAGCAAGTCCATGAGTGCCACGGGCATCTTGGTGGGTGGGCCGTCGGGTTCGCCGTTCATGTGCATCCAGCCCGTTTCGGCTTGAATCGCCACGTCGAAGCCGGGGCGCAGGTCGTCCTCACCGTAGGCGCTGATGCTGGCGTAAATGAGCCGGGGGTTCCATTGCACAAGCGAATCAAAATCAAGCCCCAAGCGCTCGGCGCCGCCTTTTTTGAAATTGGAAATGACCACGTCGGCATCCTTTAGCCAAGTCATAAGTTGCTCACGGTCAGTGGCTTGCGCCAGGTCGAGGAAGACGTGGCGCTTGCCCCAATTGACCGAGTAAAAATAAGCGGAGGCAGGGTCAGCGGGGTCTTCGGAGGGCATTTTCCAGTGGCGGGTCGTATCGCCGCCAGTGGTCAGGTTCTCGACCTTGAGCACATCGGCGCCCAGCTCGGCGAAGAACATGCCGACCGCCGGGCCCGCCAGTACGCTGGCGAGTTCGATTACTTTGAGTTGATGGAAAATTGGTTGTTCCATGGATGTATTCATTCGGCAAAGGTAAGGGCTCGGCAGTTATTTAAAGCACAACCTATTATTGATGATTTCTAGCTGTGGGTTATGTGATATTAATTACTGTGGCCGACTTGCTCCCCACTTAATTTTGCAGTATATAAAATTGAAGATAAAAATATGGAACTGCTTGCATTTCTTATTTTAAAAGGTTTTGATTGTTTTAAACTTAATTAATGCCATTATCTTCCATTTATTGTTCTTTAAATCAATCAAAATAATAGCATGGAAAATCAAGTAATTGGCTCAATGCCCCGAATCGGGGATAAAGCGCCAGATTTTAAGGCAAAAACAACCACTGGCGACCTCACTTTTTCCGAGTACAACAAGGGCAGTTGGGTGGTCATGTTTTCACATCCTGCCGATTTTACGCCCGTTTGTACGACTGAAATGTCCGCCTTCGCAAAAGACAAGGATTTTTACGCACAGCACAATACCAAATTGTTGGGCCTGAGTATTGACAGTGTCCATTCTCATTTGGCTTGGGTGAACAACGTGCGGGAAAAAACCGGCGTGTACATGGACTTCCCCATCATCGCCGACTTGGACATGAAAGTGGCCAACCTCTACGGCATGTTGCACCCCGGTGAAAGCGAAACCGCAGCCGTGCGGGCGGTCTTTTTCATTGACCCGAAGGGCACCATCCGCCTCATCATGTACTACCCGCTGAACGTGGGCCGCAACATGGACGAAGTGCAGCGGGTGCTGATTGCGCTGCAAACAACGGAGACCTGCAAATGTGCACTTCCGGTGAACTGGCGTCAGGGCGACAAGGTCATCGTGCCACCGCCAAAAACACTGGTAGAAATGGACGAGCGCATCGCCAACACCACGTATGAGAAGGTAGATTTCTATTTGGCGAAGAAGGAACTTTCGTTGAATTAAGCCTTTGATTGCTGAGTTTTATTAAAAACGGGCAGCCCATTGATGTGGGTTGCCCGTTTTCAATTGCAAGAAAATGGCAAAAAACCTTCGCTCAGCCTACCTGCTTTCCGTGAAAATGAGCATAATCACGTTGGCGCTGGCCGATATTCCACTTCAACAACAGCGTTGCAAGCTGGCATTTACCTTATATTTGCCGCATAGCTATCGAAACACTTGCCCCAGTCAAATTAGTCAAGCACTACATTGTAACTTTCCAATTGAAGGCCGTCAGAAGAACAAACCTTGCCGCAGCAGCGGCACGTCCTTTTTCACCAAAAACAAGATCACCATGAAGAACGCACTTACACTTTTGCTCCTCGTTTTTTGCTTCGCAAAAAGCCAGTCCCAAACCGTGACGCTGACCCCGCTGAACGCCCCGACCACCCTCAACTGGCTCATCGCCATGGAGCGGGCACCGGGCGACAACCGAATTTACGCCGTGCAAAAAGACGGCTTCATCCGCATCGTGAACCTAGACGGATCGCTGGTTGCTTCGCCCTTCCTCGACCTGAGCGCCAAGGTCAACAACTCGCCCAACAACGAGCAAGGGCTGCTTGGCCTCGCCTTCCACCCGAACTACCAGCAGAACGGCCTTTTCTATGTGTTTTACAATGAAATCGGCACGGGCAAGTGCATCATCAGCCGCTTTTTGCGAAGCGCCTTTAATCCTGACCAAGGCAATATCACCAGCGAAGGCATCCTGTTGACCTTCGACCACCCGAACCCGAACCACGTGGGCGGTTGCATGAAATTCGGCCCGGATGGCTACCTCTACATTGGCACGGGCGACGGCGGCGGTGCTGGCGACCCGAACGGCAACGGCCAGAACCTGCTCTCGTTCATGGGCAAAATACTGCGGCTGCAAGTGGGCAGCGGCAGCTATTCCGTGCCTGCCGACAACCCCTTCGTTGGCGTGGCTAATACCGCACCCGAAATCTGGGCCTATGGCCTCCGCAACCCTTGGCGCTTCAATTTCGACCCCTTCACGGGCGACCTCTGGATCGGCGACGTGGGGCAGGATGCCCGGGAGGAAGTCAATTTCCAAGCCTCGAACAGCACGGGCGGCGAGGACTACGGCTGGAGCTGCTACGAGGGCACATTGCCGTTCAACTCGAACCAATGCTTCGCCGGGAGCGTCTATACCGACCCGCTGTACGAGTACGACAATGCGGCGGCGGATTGCAGCGTGACGGGCGGCACGGTCTATCGTGGCACGCAGTTCGCCGACCTCTTTGGCAAATACCTTTTCACGGATTTTTGCTCCGGCAAAATCAGGTCGGTGCTGAACAATGGCATCCCGACGGTGGCCGAGTTGGGTGATTTCAACAACAACGACTTCACTTCATTGGAAGCTGGGCCGGATGGTGAACTCTACGTCACGGGCTTCAACGACAATATCATTTACAAAATCAAAAGCGACAACTGCACCCCGGTGGCATGGCTGGTTGCGGAGCCAAATATTACGCTGCCCGTAGGCGGTTCGGTGCAACTGAATGCCTACGGCAACAACATGAACTACCAGTGGCTGTTGGACGGGAACCCTATTAATGGCGCTACTTCCAGCTCTTTTACCGCCAATGCTTCTGGAACGTACAGCTTGGTGGTGACGAACCCCGTTGCCGGCTGCACGAATACGTCAAATGAGACTTTGGTGTCGGTTGCGCAACCGTTGAGCGCTAGTGTCACGAGCCAAAACGTGAGCTGCTTTGGTGACTTGGACGGCTCGGCCACGGTGACAGCGATTGGAGGAACAGGCAACTACACCTATCTGTGGAGCAATGGGGAAACGACGGTGACTATCTCTGGGCTTTCCGCAGGCAGCTATGAGGTGACAGTAAGTGATGGGAATGGTAGCGTGACGGTTTCAGCGACGGTGGGCGAGCCTACAGATTGGATTGTTGTAATGGATGCGGATTTCGACCAATTGACCATGTGGGCCACACCGACCGGCGGAACACCACCCTACCAGTTTTTATGGAACACAGGTGCTACCACGGATACAATTGCGAACCTCATATCCGACACGCTTTATTTTGTTACGGTTACGGACGCCAACGGCTGCACTGCAGAAGAGCATTTTTATATCATATCATCAACAAATGAATCAGGTAATGACTTGCAATGGCAGGTAATTCCGAATCCGTTTTCAAACAACCTGAATATCAAAATAAACTTATCAGAAGCAATGCCTGCCACCATTCACCTGAGGGATGCACAAGGCCAGCGGGTCATGGATTTGCTGCCCTTCGGCCAATTACCCGCCGGGGAAAAGACCATGCAGGCTTCGACCACCGCATTGCCACCGGGCGTCTATTTCGTGGTGGTGAACCTAGCGGGGAAAATGGGTGTCAGGAAATTGGTGAAGCAGTAGGTGTTGAGAGGTTTAGGAGGTTTAACGGGGCATAAACCTCCTAAACTTTCTAAACCCACTAAACCTCCTTTCAAAACAGAAATTAATACAATTTACATTAAATTTTAATGCCGTTTTAATGCCCCTGCTGCTACCTTTGAGCCCGATTTGAACATGACCAATATTCTTCAAGGAAATCACTTTTTTGATAAAATACTTACAATAATTGCCTTCTTGACTGAACATGTGGCCACAAAACGCATTATATATCGAAAACCTCTACTTAACTAATAATGGCCATTGACTTAGATGGCCTCAATTCTTCACTTACAAATTCATTTATTTATGAAACCTTCAATTCTATTGTTATTGCTCCTCAGTGCAGGACTTAGCATGACTTCTTGCGTGAGCAAAAAGAAATTCATGGGCCTCCAAACTGAACTTGAAAAAGCCAACACAGACCTCGGCAAATGTGGCGTGAGCCTCAACGAGTACATGAACCGACTTTCTGCCTGTGAGCAAGACCTGCGCAATGCCAACACGACCATCCAAGGTCGCCAACAGCTGATGGAAAGCCTGCAGGACCAGCTTGCTGATTGCAAAGCGACCCGTGACAAACAACTGAATCAGGTGGGCGACTTGACGGTATTGTCAAAATCAGCCAATGACAATATCAACGAAACGCTCAGGCAGTTGGAAGGAAAGGACAAGTACATCCGCCTGCTGCAAGCGGCCAAGACCAAGGCTGACTCCATCAACCTTGCGCTTTCTGTTAACCTGAAAACGGTACTGAAAGACGGCATCGAAGACAAAGACGTGGAAATCAAAGTGGACAAAACCGTAGTTTTCATCAACTTGTCTGACAAGATGCTTTACGAAAGCGGCAGTTCCAAAATCACTTCAAAGGCGGATGCGGTGCTTGCAAAGATTGCAGCCATCATCAAATCAAGACCAGACATGGAGGTGATGGTGGAAGGCTACACCGACAACGTTTCGATTAAAACAGCTTGCCTTGACGACAACTGGGACTTGAGCGTAAAAAGGGCGACTTCTGTCGTGAGGGCTTTGCAGGTCACCCACAAAGTTGACCCGAACCGCCTCATCGCTGCGGGTCGTGGCGAGTGGAACACCCTTGCCCCGAACACGACCGCCGAAGGCCGTTCCACCAACCGTCGTACCCGCATTATCATCATGCCGAAG
>JBGSWN010000219.1:0-6322 GCA_041752395.1 Saprospiraceae bacterium
AAGAATCCGCTGCTGATTTTGGGCAATGCCTACAATTATTTGCAGCAGTACGAAGCCAGCATCCAAGCATACGAGCAGGCGCTGAAACTCGACCCCGACTACACCGAGGCGAAGAACAACCTCGCCATCACCTGCCGTCAAGCGGGGCAGTTTTTTGGGGAAAAACAGGGCGACATCCAGAAGGCATTCACCTACCTGAACAAGGCTTACGAACTCGACCCGAACGATTACGAGACACTGCGCCTCCTCGGCGTGGCCAACGGCGTGAGTGGGCAAGGGCAAAAGGCCGTGGAGTTTTTCTCCAAAGCCCTCGAAAAACAACCGAAGAATGCGGCGGCCTACTACAATCTGGCGAGCGCCTACTACAATATCAACCAGCCCGAAAAGACGGCGGAACTGATGGCGAAGGCGAAGGAAATCAACCCAAATATTGAGGCGGAGATGCGGGGTGGGAAGTGATTTTTATGTAAATCCAAGATTGAATCGTACATTTACATAAAAAATAGTCATGTTGATAGCAAGAAACCTTACCGTCCATATTGAAGCCCTCCGCGATAAGTTTCCGATAATTGCCGTGATGGGACCCAGGCAGTCTGGCAAAACGACGTTGCTTAAATCAGTTTTCCCAGATTATAAGTATGTCTCGTTGGAAAACGAAGAGATACGTTTGGCAGCAAGCCAAGACCCAAATGGCTTCCTGAGCCAATATGATGATAAGGCGATATTTGACGAAGCCCAAAGGGTACCCAAACTATTCTCCTACCTGCAAACAAAGACAGACAATGACCGCAAGATGGGGCAGTATATCCTGTCTGGCTCACAGAACTATTTGCTGATGGAAAGCATTACGCAGAGCCTTGCCGGAAGGGTAGCGCTCCTGAGATTGATGCCACTTTCATTTCAAGAAATGCTGCCCGACAACCTGCTGTCAGCGACTTGGCAGGAGGCAGTTTTTAAGGGGTTTTATCCTGCCATCCACAGCCGTGACCTCGACCCCAATCTGTTGTACCCAAACTATCTCGAAACCTATGTTGAGCGGGACGTAAACACCCTTTTGCAGGTACGTGATACGGTTGCTTTCAGGCGATTTTTGAAGCGTTGCGCTGCAAATGCAGGGCAATTGCTCAATATCCATTCCATTGCGACCGATTGCAGCATTGCCCCCACAACCGCCAAAGCTTGGCTCTCCATCCTTGAAACCAGCCACATGGTTTTCACGCTTTCTCCGTGGTTCCATAATTTCAACAAACGCATCATCAAAAGCCCGAAACTTTTCTTTTACGACACGGGGATTGTATGCAATCTTTTGGAAATGAACAGCCCGAAAGACGTAGAAAACTACTTCCAACGGGGCAGCCTGTTTGAAAACCTGATTGTAGCCGAGATATACAAGCAGGTTTACCACGCTGGCCGCCGCCCGTCCTATTATTTCTGGCAAGACAGCAACAAAAACGAAATTGATTTACTCTGGGAAAAGGCTGGCATTGCATCGATTTTGGAAATTAAATCCGGACAGACCATAAACCCCAGTTTTTTCAATAACTTGACAAAATTCGCTAAAAACGAAGGGCTTAGGCTTGACAGCCAGCACTTGGTTTATGGTGGTAACGACAAGTTTGAACACATGGGCGTGGACGTGCGAGGGTGGAAGGAGATTAAAGATTTGGCCGTCTAATTCCATTGATTTTACTGCTCTTCGATTATTGTTGCACCAAATGACGCCCATCACCGTTTCCTATTTTTGTCAAAATCCGACACTTCGCAACTAAGCATGCAGCCTTAGCGTTTCAGGAAAGTCTTTTTTTGCCTAGTTTTGGGAAAAAGCCAGCGGGAGAATGGAGAGAATTTTGCTCTTACTTACCCACTTCCTGAAACCTGAAACCCCATTGAAAACCTTAAACCGTTAATACATGCCCATGTCTTACAAGGATAATTATCAACTGCTGATTGAAAAACTGGACCAGTTCACCCGCAAGTTCTATGTGAACCAGCTCATTCGGGGCGGGCTTTACAGCTTGGCGTTGCTGCTCGTGCTGTTCCTCGGACTCAATTTTTTGGAGTACCATTTTTACTTCAAACCGGGCACGAGGGAGGCACTGTTCTTCTCATTTGTGGGCATTTCTGCGGTAGCCCTGTTCATTTGGGTGGCCCTGCCGTTGTTGCATTATTTCCGGTTGGGCAAGGTGATTTCCCATGAAAAAGCGGCGGGTATCATCGGCGAACATTTCACCGATGTAAAAGATAAACTGTTGAATATCTTGCAGTTGCGCTCACAGGCGGACAGCAATTCTACCAGCCGGGAACTGATTTTGGCGAGTATCAACCAGAAGTCAGAAGAGGTGAAACCCGTACCTTTCCAGCGGGCCATTGACCTTGGGCAAAACCGCAAATACCTAAAATACACTTTGCCACCGCTGCTCCTGCTCATCGTGCTGCTTTTCGCTGCGCCGAGCTTGATTACCGACAGCACGGAGCGCCTGCTCAGTTTCAACAAAGAATTTGAAAAGCCGGCCCCGTTCCGTTTCATCGTGAACGAGGACAGCCTGAGCGTGGTGCAGTTCGGCGAGTACCCGCTGACCGTGAAAGTGGAAGGCGACGCCCTGCCCAACGAAGCATTTATTGACATTGACAATATTCAATACCGCCTCACGAAAGAAAGCAACAACACCTTCACCTACCGCTTCAGCAATGTGGCGAAAGACACCGAGTTCCGCTTCCTCTCCGGTACCATCGAGTCGAAGGGTTACACGCTGAACGTGCTCGAAAAGCCGAACATCATCGGCTTTGAGGTAAAGCTCGACTACCCCGGCTACACGGGCCGAACCGACGAGGAACTGAAAAGCACGGGCGACCTCGTCATTCCTGCGGGCACGAACATTGACTGGATTTTCAATTCGGCGTTCACCGACAATATTTCCATTCGCTTCGCAAATTCGGCGGAAACCGTGGAGACCAAGCGTTTTTCAGACGAACTTTTTACCTATAAAAAAAGGGCGCTGAAGGACGAAATCTACCGCCTGTACGTGTCGAACAAGGATTTGCCAAACGCCGACTCGGTGACGTATGCCATCACGGTAATCCCCGATTTGTACCCCGTCATCAAGGCTGAAAAATTCGTGGACAGCACGAATGCCAAGGTGCTGTACTTCGTTGGCGATGCCACCGATGACTATGGCTTGCTTGGCCTTTCCTTCAATTACCGGGTGAAACACGACAAGCGGGAGGGCGAACTAAAAACCCTCAAACTGCAGAAAACGGAAGGCAAGAGTACGACTTACCGCCACGTTTTTGACCTAGCGCAACTCGCCCTCCAGCCCGGCGACGAGGTAACTTACTACTTCGAAGTGTTCGACAACGACGGCGTGAACGGTAGCAAATCCAGCCGCACCACGCTGATGGTTTACTCGATGCCAACAGTGGAAGAGTTCGAGAAAATGCAGGAGGATAATAGCGCAGACATCAAGAAAAACCTCGAAAAAGCCATTAAGGAAAGCAAAAAAGTGCAGGAGGAAATCAACAAGCTCCGGGACAAAGTTTTGCAACAAAAAGACCTCGACTGGCAGACGAAAAAAGAATTGGAAAAACTCCTCGACCGCCAGAAGGAACTGCAAAAGCAGATTGACGAGGCCAAGGATAAGTTCAAGGAAAACATGGAGAACCAAGAACAGTTCGAGCAGCCTGACGAGGAGATGAAGGAGAAACAGGAGCAGATGGAAAAGCTCATGGAGGAGACGATGAACGACGACATGAAGGAACTGATGCAGAAAATCGAGGAGCTAATGCAGGAACTTAAGAAGGACGAGGCCCTCGATAAGATGGAGGAAATGAAGGAGCAGCAGGAGCAGAAGGAAAAGAACATGGACCGGATGCTGGAGCTTTACAAGCAGCTGGAGATGGAGTACGAGATGGAAAAAACGATTGACAAGCTGAACGAACTGGCCGAAGAACAAGAGAAATTGGCGGAAGAAACCGAAAAGGCCGACCAGAACGACCAGCAGCAATCGAAAGAAGAGCAGAAAAAGGAACAGGAAGACTTGGAGAAAAAGCAGGAGGAACTGAACAAGAAGATGGAAGACATCTCCAAGAAAATGGAGGAACTCAAAAAGAAGAACGAGGAACTCCAGAACAAAAAGGATTTCGACGAGAAAAAGGAAGAGCAGGAATCCATCAAGCAAGACCAGAAAGACGGCAAGCAAAATATTCAGAAACAGGATAATCAAAAGGCCAGCCGCAAACAGAAAAGCGCCTCCAAAAAGATGAAGGAAATGGCCGAGAGCATGGCCGCCTCCATGCAGGGCCAAGAGCAAGAGCAACTGGAACTGGACATGAAGGCATTGCGCCAGCTACTCGAAAACATCGTAACGCTGTCATTCGAGCAGGAGGACGTGATGAACCAGTTCGGCCCAGTTGAAATCAACACGCCCCGCTACATCACCTTGACGCAGGAGCAAAAGAAAATCCAAGACGACTTCAAGGTCGTGGAGGACAGTCTGTATGCGCTCGCCAAGCGGGTGGCACAGATGGAGACTTTCATCACCGACAAGGTCGGGGACATCAAGGAAAATATGCGCAAAAGCCTCGACAACCTGGAGGAGCGCCAAAAGCCACAAGCCGCCGAGCAGCAGCAGCGGGGCATGAAAAACCTCAACGACCTAGCCCTCATGCTCAGCGAGGTAATGCAGCAAATGCAGATGCAAATGGCGAACTCCATGCCCGGCAGCCAGCAGTGCAGCAAACCCGGCGGCACTGGCAAAGGCGGAAAAGAACCGAAAGACAAGCCCGCTTCCGAAGGCCAAAAAGAGCTGAACGAAGGCATGGAAAAAATGGGCAAGGGCAAAGGCAAAAAGCCCGGCGAAAAAGGTGGCAAGGATGGCGAAGGTGGACAAGATGGCGAGAACCCAAGTAGCAAGGAATTTGCCCAGATGGCCGCCCGCCAAGCTGCTATTCGCAAGCAATTGGAGAAAAAACAGAAGGAATTGCAAGGGCAAGGCAAAGGTGACAAAGAACTGCAAGACCTGATTGACCAGATGAACAAGGTCGAAAAGGAACTTGTCAACAAGCGCCTCAGCAATGAAATGCTCAAGCGCCAACAGGACATCCTGACCCGCCTCCTCGAACACGAACGGGCCGAGCGCCAACGTGACCAGGACAACAAGCGCAAGTCCGAAACCGCCCAAGACATGGAGCGTAAAATGCCGCCTTCCCTCGAAGAGTACATCAAAAAACGGGAGGCGGAAGTTGAGCAATTCAAGACGGTGAACCCGTCGTTGAAGCCTTACTACAAGAATCTGGTGGAGGAATATTACAAGTCTTTGAAGGGGACGAAGTAAACTCATTTACGATTTACGACTGACGATTTACGATTGGGAGCAATCGTAAATCGTCAGTCGTAAATCGTAAATAATTAAGCCACCACCTTCTCATTCATCACCCTCGACTGGTGCGCAATACTCTCCTCGTGCACCGCCTTCAGCACCACCTCAATGAATTCCCGGCTCAGTCCGAGCGCCCCGCCCCTTTCCACGGCATGTTCCAAAATTTCATTCCAGCGGGTAGGCTGGTAAATGGAGATATTGTTCTGCTTTTTGTAATCCCCAATCTGGTCGGCCATCTTCATCCGGGAGCCAAGCAATTGCAGGATTTGGTCGTCAACTTCGTCAATCTGGTGACGCAGATAATCCAATGATTTCAGAAAGTCGGCGTTGCTCGTTGTCAGCTTGCGGGCGGTCAGGTTCTTCACCATTTCACCATAAACAAACGGTGTGATTTGCTGTGCCGCATCGCTCCAAGCCTCGTCCGGGCGGGGGTGCACCTCCGTCATCAGGCCATCGTAGCCGAGGTCGAGGGCTTGCTGCGCAATGGGCGCCAAGATGTCCCGTCTGCCGCAAATATGGCTGTGGTCACAGATGATTTGCAGGTCGGGGAAATGCCGTTTCAGCTCAATCGGCAACTGCCAGAGCGGGGCGTTGCGGAACTTCGTCTCGCCATGCACCGAGAAGCCTCGGTGTACCGCTGCCACCCGTTTGATGCCCACTTTGTAGATGCGCTCGATGGCACCCATCCAGAGCTTGAGGTCAGCATTCACAGGGTTTTTTATCAAAACCGGAATGTCCACACCCGACAGCGCATCGGCCACCTCCTGCACGGAAAATGGGTTCACCGTCGTGCGGGCCCCAATCCAAAGCACGTCAATGCCGTATTTCAGCGCCTCAAAAACATGCTGCGTATTGGCCACTTCGGTCGTGGTTTTCAGGCCCACTTCCTGCTTCACCCGACGCAGCCAAGCGAGGCCCTCCGTGCCCACGCCCTCGAAGCCGCCCGG